>JAUWOK010000081.1 GCA_030612165.1 Dehalococcoidia bacterium | reverse complement strand
GCTTGAGGTGAGGTGCCAGGGCAGAGGGGGGTCGGGGGCGGTGACTTCGGCGGAGGTAGCTGCACTTACTGCCATAGGTGAAGGAAAGTATGCGCAGTCGTTTCCCAGTTTTGGCCCGGAGAGAAGAGGTGCCCCCGTAGTGGCATTTCTCAGGATCAGCGATGAGTTTATTCGTATCAGGACTAATATTTATGAACCGGATATAGTGATTGTCCTTGACCCGAGTTTGCTTAATGTAGTTGACATAACTGTAGGCCTTAAGGAAAATGGCAAAATAATAATTAATACCAGCAAGTCATCCGCCGAGGTGAAAGCTGAGTTTGGATACAAGTGGCCGGTGATTACGGTCGATGCCACGAAAATTGCCAGAGAGACGATCAAGCTGCCTATTACCAACACCGCTATGCTGGGTGCATTTATCAAAGTTACTGAGGCGATAGGCAGGGATGCTCTGGTCGAGCAGCTACGCGAGCGGTTTGGCAAGCGTGCTGAAGGTAATGTTATGGCCATGACCAGAGCTTATGACGAAAGCGTGCTGTAGGAGAGAAACGAAAATGGCAGAGAAAAAGCTTAAAGTACCGGAAGATTTTACCTGGCGAAACATGGAAGTCGGCAATATAATTACGGAACCAGGCAATGCTAGTTTGCGTAAGACTGGCGATTGGCGAAGCATGAGGCCTGTTCTTGACAAAGAAAAATGCATCAAATGTGGTTTGTGCTGGCTATATTGTCCTGATGGAGCAGTTAAGCTCCTTGATGATGGTTATTATGAGCCTGACCTTTTTTATTGTAAGGGCTGTGGTATTTGTGCCAGGGCTTGTAAAAAAGGTGCTATAACAATGATAGAAGAGGGGGAAAAATGAGCAAGAGAGTAGGGTTAGAAGCCTCATATGCTGTTGCGGAGGCTGTCAGGATGGCTGATGTTGATCTCATAGCCGCTTATCCCATAACTCCCCAGACGCATATTCCGGAGCGGCTTGCTGAGATTGTGGCTAATGGCGAGCTTGATGCCGCGTATATCCCCGTGGAGTCGGAACATTCTGCGATGAGTGCCTGTCTTGGCTCGGCCGCCGTTGGTGCCAGAACTTTTACCACCACCGCCGGGCAGGGATTAGAATTGATGCATGAAGTGGTCTATGTCGCTTCTTCCATGAGATATCCGATAGTTATGGCAGTGTGCAATAGGGCGCTTTCTGCGCCTTTGAGTGTGTGGGGAGACCATTCTGATGTGATGGCGGTTAGGGATGTCGGCTGGATCCAGGTGTTCTGTGAAAATAACCAGGAAGCATTTGACCTGATGCTCTGGGCATTTCGTGTTGCTGAGGATCCCAGAGTTTTGTTTCCCGTAATGGTACACCTTGACGGATTTACCCTTTCCCATGTAACGGAACCGCTTTGGTTACCCGAACAGGAGGAAGTGGATAAGTTTCTTCCGGCGTTCAAATACCAATTTGCTTTAGATCCTGATAAGCCTATGACCCATGGAGCCTTCGGCATTCCTGATATTTATTCGGAGGCCAAGAAGGCCCAAGAAGTAGCTTTTCTGAATTCCAAGGAGATAATACTCCAGAGTTGGAAAGAGTTTGCTGATGTTTTTGGTCGTAGTTATGCGCCCGTCGAGTCATATAAAGCGGATGGTGCTAAAACCCTGCTTTTGACTATGGGAAGCTTCAGTGAAACAGCGAAAATCGTGATAGATGAGATGCAGGCGAAAGGAGAATCAGTAGGGTTGGTCAGGCTGCGCCTCTGGCGGCCGTTCCCGTATGAAGAGCTGCGTCAGGCAGTGAAGAGTGCTGAAACCCTTGTCGTTTTCGACAGGGCTGTTTCTTCAGGGATGGGGGGGCCTGTTTGTTCCGAAGTTAAGGCTGCGCTATTCAGTGAAGCAGTGAAGCCGAAAGTGGCGGGAATCGTGGGTGGTTTAGGAGGAAGGGACATGTCGGTGAAAGACTTTGAACGTGTAATCAACAGAGGGAAGGAAATCGCCAAGAGTGGGTCCGGGGAAATAATCGAGACAGTAGGTATAAGGGGGTAAAAATGGAGGAACAAGTTATCAAATTTGGTAAAAATATGGTTCCTGTGGCAGATACTCTTGCCCCGGGGCATAGTTTCTGTATCGGATGCGGCGAGGCGCTGGCGCTGAAGCTTGCATGCAAGGCTTTGGGTGAGAATGTAATAATTTCCATGGCTACAGGGTGTGCCGAAATATGTACGTCTCCACTGCCTGTTACCTCCTGGCGTGTTCCTTGGATACATACTCTTTTTGAGAATAATTCTGCTGTTATTTCCGGAGTGGAGGCGGGATCGAAAATACTGATGGCGAAAGGCAAGAAACCTCAAAAGGAGATCAAGTACGTGGCCATGGGGGGAGATGGGGCAACCAGTGATATCGGGCTGCAGGCTCTTTCAGGAGCTATGGAAAGAGGACATGATTTTCTGTATCTCTGCTGGGATAATGAGGCATATATGAACACGGGTATCCAGAGGTCAAGTGCCACTCCTTATGGTGCTTCCACTACCACTGCTCCTGCAGGGAAGATTAGTATCGGGCAGAAGACCAAGAAAAAGAACATGGTGGAGATAGCGGCGGCGCATGATATTCCGTATGCGGCGACGGCCAGCATTGGCTATCCCTTTGATCTGATGAATAAAGTAAAGAAAGGGGCCGAAACCAAGGGTCCTGCCTATGTGCATGTTTTTGTTCCTTGCCCTACGGGCTGGAGGCATGCTTCGGATATGGCTGTAGAACTGGGGCGGCTGGCGGTGGAAACAGGAGTTTTCCCTCTCTACGAAGTAGAGCATGGTCGCTACAAGATGAATGTCAGCCCTTCCACTCTTAAACCGGTGGAAGAATACTTGAAGCCGCAGGGGCGCTTTCGTCATCTGCCAGAAGAAGAGATTAAGAAAATTCAAGAGATGGTCAACGAAGAATACGAGCGGCTTAAGGCAAAAGTAGCAGCCTTTCCTTTGGCTTGATTTGTAATCGATTAATGCGGGGTGTGGCGCAGGGGTAGCGCGCATGGTTTGGGACCATGAGGTCGGAGGTTCAAATCCTCTCACCCCGATTTTCGCCTGGCAGGAGCGGTTCTTGTTGCTCCGGTATGCTTTTTATTTGTGCAGGAGCAGCAAATTGACTGCTGCCATCGTGATTGTTAAACTGGAGGCTAATGCGGGAGTAACTCAGTGGTAGAGTTCCTGCCTTCCAAGCAGGCTGTCGCGGGTTCGAGTCCCGTCTCCCGCTCCAGAGCTGTTCTGGACAGCTAGAGAAATCTGGGGCCCGTAGCTCAGTGGCAGAGCGGCCGGCTCATAACCGGTTGGTCGTAGGTTCGAATCCTTCCGGGCCCACCAATCATTTACAAGAGGTTGCAAGTGATTATTTCTTCAAAGGCATTCCCTCCTGCGCTGGTTAGAAAAGTTCTCTCTATGCCCATAAACAAAGCTGGCTTTTGATATGGCGTATTCCATTCACGTCTGGTGCAAGCTCGAAACAAAAGTAGCTTGTAGTTTTTGCTGGTATCCTGTTCTTGGGTATCATAATGGTCAACACAGATGCCCGTAAGCTTTCTTCCGGATTAAACATTCCGTCAGAATGTTGCATTAACTTGAAAACAATATAACTAATCGCTATGCTACAGTAAAATGGGATATGTTATAAGTGAGTTGGTCCCCGAAAATTGGACAGGTTGTTAAGAGAGTGTTCTGCTCCCTAAAATAATAAAAGTAGAACAGGAGGAGCAGGACATGAAACAGAACCGAAGGAAACACAGGCCATCATTCAAGGCCAGGGTAGCCCTGGAAGCATTAAAGGGTGAAGAGACAACGGCTGAACTGGCAAGCCGGTTTGAGGTTCATCCGGGCCAGATACGTGTCTGGAAGAAGAGATTGACGGAAGGTGCAGCCGGTATCTTCGGGAGTGAACGGGACCAGAAGAAGAAAGGCGATGATGCCCTTATTGCCCAATTGTACCAGCAGATTGGACAGCTCAAGGTGGAGCGGGATTTCTTGGAGGGCAGTCTCGGTCGCTGAACGTAGAGCGGCGGCGTGAGGCGGTTGACCGCCGGCATCCGTCGCTCTCAATAGTCCGTCAGTGCACCTTGCTGGATATCAGCCGCTCCGGCCTGTATTACCAACCGAAAGGAATCTCTGAGGAGAA
>JAUWOK010000068.1 GCA_030612165.1 Dehalococcoidia bacterium | reverse complement strand
CAAATTTATTTCCAGATGGCGAAGTTATACTTCCCCCGTCCATCCATGACTACCAATCGCTGTCCCTTCTCCTCCAGCTGCACAATATCCCCGGGGCTCAATCTGTCTAGTTCCTCTCCCTGCCCCACATCAATCAGCCTGGCTATGCCTACCTTTCCTCTCTCGGCAATGAACACCTCCGAGGAGAGCTTGCCCCGTTTAGCACTTTCAGGAACCTCCTCTTCAGGCAACCGGGACAGACGTGCCAGATTTTTCCTGGCAATCGCGTTACCCGGATTGATTTCCATGACCTTCATATAAGCCTTCTTAGACTGATAATTCCTCCCCAATTCCGCCAACGCCTTGCCAAGGCGGTTATAAGCTTCTGCGTCTTCGGGGAATTGCGCTAGTATTTTCTCGTTAACTAGTACCGCTTCTTCCCAACAATCTCTCAGCGCCAAAGACACGGCTTCCCGCACCAATTGCTTTCGCAACCGTGACTGCCCCTCTTCCTGCCGACAATAGCGTTCCATCTGCTCTCCACACAAGAAGCGTTCCCCCGCTAAACGACCGAAACAATACTGGCAAGTTGGCAAAACGCTGTTAAATCAACTGCGGATTCTTTACTCTCCTCTATCCAGTCCGAAATCTTCATGCAACACCCGTACGGCATCTTCAACCCTGCCTTCGGAAATAATACAGGTGATTTTTATCTCAGAAGTAGTAATCATCTGTATGTTTATCTCCGCGTCCTCAAGAGAGCGAAACATCCTGGCCGCATAACCCGGGGTGCTCTGCATGCCCGTGCCCACAACGCTGACCTTGGCCAAGTCAACGGCGCTAACACACCTCTCTGCCCCTATGCGTTGAGTCACCTTCTCCACCACATCTATCGCCCGAGGCAGATCGTCACGAGTCACGGTAAAAGTAAGGTCAGTGCAATTTTCAATGCTGGCATTCTGGACAATAGTATCCACGCTTATGCCTGCCTCGGCCAGGGGAACAAAGATAGCTGCGGCAATGCCTGGCTGGTCCGGCACTCGGATAACTGTGATTTTAGCTACATTGGTGTCGTGTGCAATTCCTCTGACTTTATTAATTCCCTCCATAAACGCCTCCCTGCAAATAATCGTCCCTGTCTCATCGCTGAAACTGGAAGCCACCAGAATCGGCATGCCATATATCCCTCCCAGTTCCACCGCTCTGGCATGCATTACTTTCGCCCCTGAGCTGGCCAGCTCCAGCATCTCATCGTAATCAATTTTCTCCATCTTAACTGCTTCCAGGACAAGGCGGGGGTCAGCAGTGTAAATTCCTTCAACATCAGTATAAATCTGGCACATATCTGCTTTCAGCCCGATGGCCAGAGCAACCGCTGTGGTATCTGAGCCACCTCTCCCCAGCGTTGCAATATTCATATCCCGGGTAATTCCCTGAAAACCAGCTACAATAACCACTTTCCCCTTGCCTATCTCGCGAAAAATACGCCCTGTTTCAATATTAAGTATGCGCGCCCGATTATAGCTGGAATCGGTATGAATACCCGCCTGCGCTCCACTGAGGCTGATCGCCGGACATCCCAGCTTCTTCAAAGACATCGCCAGGAGCGTGCTGGAAATTGCCTCTCCCGTAGAAAGCAACCTGTCCAATTCTCTGGCATCGGGTTGATCGGACACCTGATGGGCCATTTCAATCAGATGGTCCGTAGTTTTCCCCATAGCTGAGACAACTACCACCACCTGTTCTCCCTGTTCGCGAACCTTAGCCACCCGTCGGGCCACTCGCTTAATTTTGGCCACATCCGCCAGCGAACTGCCGCCATATTTTTGAACTATCAAAGCCATTGCTTTTTCACTCCACCAGCCTGCTCATAAGATTATATCCTTTTCCCTCATGAAAAGCCGTGCTCCTCGCCTCCCTTTCGGTAAATCTCTGCCCTCCATTGGGGGCAAATCCCCTGCCCCATAATAGAAAGGGGACTTCCTCCCCTACATGCGTTCTGATTTCAATCGGCGTCGGATGGTCAGGCATAATCAAAACGCGCAGCGGCCCTCCCTCCCAATCACGAATACGCCTCACGATTTCTCGGTCTACCTGCTGTATTGCCTCCACTTTAGCATCAATATCACCGGCATGCCCTGCCTCATCGGGCGCTTCCACATGAACTACCACCATGTCTTTCCCCACAAGAGCACGCAGCGCTCCCTCCGCCTGGGCAGCATAATCGTTATCGGGGCCATCGGTCACGCCAGCTATGCCCAATACCTCCACCTCCATCATTTTAGCCAACCCCCGCAATAAATCAACTCCGGAGGTTAAAGACGCCTCCAGCCCGTATACTTTGCGAAAAGCAGGCAAGTCCGGTATTTGCCCGCTCCCCCAGAAAAGCCATATTGCAGAGGCAGGAACCTCCCCCCTCTTTTGCCGTTCCAGGTTAACGGGGTGTCCTTCCAGCACGGCGGCTGAGCGTTCCATCAAGTCGCGCAATACGCCGCTCCCTCTGCCGCGAGGGAGAAACTCCTTTATCTCTTGTCCTGGAATATCATGAGGAGGAGTACAGACAGCGCGCAGGGTTTCTGCGTGTCCTTTAATTTTGCAGATATGCCTGTAGCCAACTCCAGGATAGAAAAGCACTTCCCCTCCTCCCAGCTTTTCATTCAAGAAAGCAATGAGTGTCCGGCTTTCATCACTGCTGATATAGCCGGAACTATAGCTTGCCATTTGCCCTGCCTGCACAGACACCAAGTTGCAGCGAAAAACGGCTTCTCCTTTGTCAACAGGAATTCCCATGCTCCGGGCTTCAATAGCTCCTCGCCCATGGTAATAAAGTACCGGATCATAACCCAGCACCGACATACAGGCACAGGCACTGCTCGGTTCCATCCCCACCGGCACGGTGCCGGCCATTCCCAGCATTCCTTCTCTGGCCAGAGCATCCATGTTCGGCGTATGCGCCAGCTCCAGGCTGGTTTTTCCTCCCCGCCACGGCAATGGCCAGCCTGCCGCCCCATCAATAATTAAAACGCAATACTTCATGTAAATCTTTCAGACAGTGCTTCGCCCTCTAGTTTACAATTCTTGCCGCAGAAGTTAAAGCCGCTTATAATACCGTGGGCGGGGCGTAGCGCAGCCTGGTTAGCGCGCAGCGTTCGGGACGCTGAGGCCGGAGGTTCGAATCCTCTCGCCCCGACCAGCTTTGAACCTTCGCAATCCAATAAGCCAGCTTCGCACGGGAAAATCCGGCAAGAAATTATATCTCTTTTTCCCACGCTATCTTGCCATCAATAATAGTCAACGCCACCTGTATGTCTTTTATCCCTTCGGGGTCTATTTGAACAGGATTATCGGTCAAAACCACAAGATCGGCAAGCTTGCCCGGACGGATGGAGCCTTTCACTTCTTCTTCAAAAGAGGCGTATGCGCCTTGCAAAGTATACATCTTCAACGCCTCCAGAACAGAGACGCTTTCCCGAGCGCAAAAATCTTGCCCTGCTTCCGTATGACGGGTGACCAAGGCATAAATGCCCGTCAAAGGATTACAGGACACCATCGGCGAATCCGAACTCGCCACAACTTTTATGTTCTGCCTGAGCAAAGAACCGACAGGGAAAAGCCAATTTAACTGCGCCGAGGAAACATCTTGTAAATATTTCTGGCCTCCATAATATAAAAAGGCGGGCTGACAAATCACCATAGCTTGGCTTGCTGCCATTCGCTGCAGGAATTCGGGGGGACAAACCGGGCAATGCTCCAAACGATGACGATGCCCTGTTCTCCCTGCCCGTTGCTGGACAAATTCTATAGCTATCAGCGCTGCTTTGAGCGCATACGCATCACTGACGTGAAAAGCAATTTGAAAACCGTCCTTGTGCGCTCGCAACGCATAACAATTGATGTCTTCTTGAGGAGGACGGGTTCGCCCTGTACTCTCGTCAAGGGCTAGCTTCACACCACCTATGCGCAACCGACTATCGCCGCTACCCATGGACAGCCCGGCGTTTTGGAACTCCTCCAATGTTTCGGTGCCAGCAAGCATGGAAACTCGAGTTGATAATATTCCCTGGTCCATAAATCGCCGAAAAGCTTGATAATGATGCACCTCATTAGTCCACGTAGTGTCCTGTAGGGAAGTGATTCCCATGGAAAGATATCTCTGATTTGCAAGCTCCATTCCTCTTTTAAGCTCTTTCTGTCTCAGGGAAGGCAATGCTCTTGCCAGTTGCTCATTTCGGCCGGAAATCACTCCGTTAGGCTCTCCTGTTTCGGGGTCTTTGTGAATGGTCCCGGCTGGCGAATTCGGTGTTTCCCTGGTAATACCTGCTTCCTGCAGGGCCAGCCTGTTCAAGACGCAGTGGCCCTCCGAGCGATGAATGAGGATTACTGGGTGGAGAGGGGCAGCCTCCTCCATCTCCTGAAGATTCGGAGGTCGGCCTTCAGCAAGATATTCTTCGTCGTAATTGGCCGCTCTTATCCATCTGCTCGCAGGAGTTTGCTCTGCCTGCCTGCGAATACGGTATTGAATTCCTGCGATGTTTTCTACCACCCCGGGCGAGCAATCAACACAGAGCAAAGAAGCGGCGAAAGACAGGGGGTGACAATGAGCATCATTAAATCCAGGAACTATCGCCCTGCCCTCACAATCAATCAGCCTGGTTCCTTTCTTCTTGAAATGCCCGCTAACCTGCTTGTGGCCAACGTCCAGTATCTTATTGCCTTTGATGGCCACCACTTCTGCCGTAGGGCAATCCTGATCCATGGTTATTACCCTGGCATTATATAAAATGAGGTCTGCTGCCAAGTCCCTTTATCCCTCTAT
>JAUWOK010000061.1 GCA_030612165.1 Dehalococcoidia bacterium | reverse complement strand
ATGACGATTTAATTCCACTTTTGGGGGGCGAGAAGGTTCCTGCCTGCGGGTTTGCGTTCTATCTTGATTCCGTGGTGGACATACTTCCCGATGAAGTGGAAGGACAGGCAGAAAAGGTGGTTACGGTTAAAAGCAACAGGGTGGATTCCGAAGCGGAGCAGACCTGTTTTGTGCTGGCACGAGCACTGCGAGAGGCGGGATATATGGTGGCGCTTGAGTTTAATGCGCGCGAAAAAGCGGTTGAAGGTTCCCGTGGTGTTGTTATTTCCGTAGATAATCCAGCATCATTTATAGTTATTGCTGGGCAAAAAAGCACGCGGCAGGAGGTAACATCTATCGAAGGAGTGCTTGCTCTATTGGGAGAGCAAGCGTAGTTTACCTGTGGACAAGCGTAATAATTGTTTCAGGTTTGCCTTACCCAAGGGCAGGTTATTGCCAGCGACAGCCGACCTGATTAATAAAGCGGAGCTGGGTCTCGACGGTTACAGCAGTAAAACGAGGGATTACCGCCTTTCTTCGGAGAAAATTCCTTCTTTATCGGCCAGGATATTTCAAGAAAAAGACATACCTGTGCAGGTAGCTATAGGTAACTACGATCTGGGAATATGCGGGCTGGATTGGATTGAAGAATTTCTGGTTAAGTATCCTTGTAGCGATTTGATAAAGGTAGCGAATTTGAACTATGGAGAAGGGGGCATTTATGCGGTTTCCCTGGATGATGTATGTGGCGGGACAGAGAATTTACTGGCAAGAACTGGCAACTGGCGTATAGTTAGCGAGTATCCTAATTTAGCCATGTCTTTTGCCCTGGATAGCAGGCTGAGGTCTTTCAGGATTTTCCCCGTTCGGGGAGCGGCTGATGCTTATTTACCGGAAGACGCAGATATGGCTGTTTTGTGGGCAGAAAGCGAGAGGGAAATTGAAAAATGGGGAATGATTGCTCAAAAGAGGATTTTATCTGCCGCCTCTTTTTTGCTTGCCAACAGAGAAAGTTTGAAGACCAAAAATTTGAGTCCTGTGCTTTCTCGCTTGAGTTCCTCTATTTCCATTGCACCCCGGGCGGCGGTGCAAATAGAGCAAGAGAGAGAACGCTCTCCCGTTGTTTCTGCCGCGCGAGTGACCCTGGATACAACCGCTATCAGTCTTGCTTTGCCCGATGGGCATCAGCAAAAGCCTGCCATGCAATTTTTAGAGAAGGCCGGGATTGCCCCGCAGGAGTACGCATTGAGTCCTCTGCGGCAGCGTCCTTCTATTGGGTTGGAAGGGGTTGATGTAAAGGTGATCAGGCCACAGGACATGCCGTTGCAGGTGGCGAATGGCAATTTTGATCTGGCAATAACCGGCAAAGATTGGCTGCTTGACCACAAAAGCCGTTTTCCCTCTAGCCCGGTGATTAACATGCTGGATTTGGGATTTGGAATGGTTAAAGTCGTGGCGGCAGTGAATGGCGACATGCCCGTGTCCGGTATAGACGAATTGAGGCTACTTGTTCAACAGGGAAAGCTTACGCCGATAAGGGTAGCCTCGGAGTATGTGAATATTGCTGATAGATATTTGCAGGATAATCGGCTCTGCCCGTACAAACTGATACCAACCTGCGGGTCCAGCGAGGCTTTCTTGCCTGAAGATGCGGACTTGCTTATCGATAATGTCCAGACCGGAAAAACGCTGGCGAAACATAACCTGAAGGTAATAGATGTGCTTTTTGAATCTGCGGCTTGCGTTATTGGCAACAAGGACGCTGTAAGCCGTCCCGGCAAAAAAGAAAAAATTGCCTCTATCATTCAAGTTTTGAAGAAAGGGTTGTCATGATCAGGATAGAAAGTTTTGTTCAGGCCAGGGAGTTATTAGCCAGGAGAATCTCTGGAGGTTTTCTTGCTGATTTTGGAGAAACAAGCTCTGCAGAACAGGTCGTGAGGAAGATCATCAACAATGTTCGTGCTAAAGGCGACGAGGCTCTGTTCAGTTATACCAGAGAGCTGGATGGCGTTGAGCTTGCTTCCCTGGAGGTAAACAGAGAAGAAATTCAGACCGCCTACAAAACGATAGATAAAAAATTGGTTTCAGCTCTTAAGCTGGCTTCAGACAGGATACGAAATTTTCATCTGTCCTGCATGCGGGATAAAGGATTGGTTTCCTTCGGCCCGAATATGGGAAGGCATATTTTTCCCATGGAGAAAGCGGGCGTTTATGTTCCCGGAGGTACTGCCGCATATCCTTCCACGGTGTTGATGACCGCCATTCCTGCTCGAGTGGCAGGCGTAGAGGAAATTATTATGGCGTCACCACCCAATAAAGAAGGGGTGCTTCCGCCGGCCACTCTGGTGGCGGCAGATATAGTTGGTGTTCAACGTATCTTTAAAATAGGAGGTGCCCAAGCCATTGCCGCTATGGCTTTTGGCACTGAATCTGTGCCTAAGGTGGACAAAATCTGTGGGCCTGGCAACATTTTTGTCGTACTGGCCAAGAAAGCTGTTTATGGCACCGTGGGCATAGACGGGCTGCAGGGACCCAGCGAGATAATGATTGTCGCTGATGAAAAAGCCAGGCCGAAGTTCTGCGCCGCGGATATGCTGGCGCAGGCGGAACATGACGCATTAGCGCAGGCTGTTCTGGTTACTACCTCTCCAGTCCTGGCTGATCGGGTGGAAGAGGAAATTCGGAGGCAAATAAAATTGGCCGGACGGGCCTCCATTATTGCCGAGGCACTTGATAAGAGTATGATTATTATTGTTAGTAATCTTGGCGAAGCGGTTGATTTGGTGAATCTCTTTGCTCCGGAGCACCTTTCTCTGACGACTGAGAACGCGGCTTCTTTGTTGCCTGAAATACGCAACGCTGGTTGTATTTTTGTGGGAGGAGGTTCCCCTGTTGCTATTGGCGATTATATAGCCGGGCCGAGCCATGTTCTGCCTACGGGAGGCAGTGCTCGTTTCAGTTCTTCGCTTGGCGTCGATGATTTCTTGAAGTTCAGCAATTTTGTTGATCTGGATGAAGCTCTTTTGCGGGAACTGGCTGATGCGGCTATAGTTATAGCGGAGTCCGAGGGGCTGGATGCACATGCCAGGGCTATAGTCTGCAGGATGGAGGAACAGTAAGGCATGACGGATATTAACAGGCTGATCCGTTCGGATATCGCAGATAAGGGCAAGTATATCCCTGTTGAACCTGTGGATGTACTGGAACGACGAATTGGCCGGAAGATACTTAAGCTGGACGGCAACGAGAATCCTTATGGTTGTTCCCCTGAAGTTTGCCGCGCTTTGGCGGAGTATCCGCATTACCATATTTATCCTGATCCAGAGCAAAGGGAGCTAAAGAAGCTCCTGGAACAGTATACCGGCATAGATCGTCGCCAGATCCTTTGCGGGGCAGGCAGTGACGAATTGATAGACTTGCTTTTGAGACTTTTTCTTGATCCCGGAGACGAAGTTGTTAATTGTCCGCCCACATTTGGTATGTATCCTTTTTGCACGGATATCTGTGGGGGAAAGATAGTTCAGGCTCCCAGAAAAGAGGATTTTTCCGTGGACACGGCGGCTGTGGTAAAAGTTCTGAGCGAGAAAACGAAGATAATTTTCATTGCTTCTCCCAATAATCCGACAGGAAATGTTACCGGTGAGCAGGACGTGATCAGTCTCCTTGATACAGGGAAAATAGTGGTGGTGGATGAGGCTTATTTTGAGTTCAGTAATATTACGATGGCCGGGTTGATGAGAAAGTATACTAATTTGGTAATCTTGCGCACTTTCAGTAAATGGGCCGGGTTGGCCGGCCTGCGGGTGGGATACGGTTTTTTCCCTGAAAAAATTATTGAGAATTTAATGAGGATTAAACAGCCATACAATGTTAATATTGCCGCACAAGTTGCGGTGAAGGCTTCGTTATTGGACATGGACTATCTTCAAGGCAACATCTCCAGTATAATTTCTGAGCGTGAGCGATTGTTTGTTATGCTGAAAGAGTTGGAATGGTTAAAACCTTATCCTTCTCAGGGTAATTTTCTGCTCTGTTCATTGCTTAAAGGGGATGCTCGGGAATTGTGGGGTCGATTGAGAGAACGTGGTATTTTCGTTCGCTATTTTGATGAACAGCGCTTGCAGAATTGCCTGCGTATAAGTGCTGGCAGGCCAGAGGACAGCGATATCTTGCTGAAGGCGCTGCGTGACATGGAACCCGCGGTATAAGGCCTAAGATAAAGGAGGGGCAAATGAAGGAGCGCAAAAGTAAGATTGTAAGGGAGACTGCCGAGACGAATGTCAGGGTAGAGCTTGTTATTGACGGCAAAGGGCAGTTTGAAATTACTACTGGCATTAGAATGTTTGACCACCTTCTTTCTCAAGTAGCCAGGCATGGTGTGTTCAACCTGGAAATAATGGCTTCGGGCGTGGATCAGCATCATGTGGTTGAAGATGTGGCTATTTCTCTGGGCAGGGCTTTCAATCAGGCTTTGGCGGAGAAACAGGGAATAGCGCGAATGGCACATGCTGTCGTTCCTATGGACGAAGCGTTGGCTGTGGTAGTGGTGGATATAGGAGGGCGGGCGTATAGTGTCGTGCAGGCTGTGTTTGATAAAAACGACATAGGAGACATGGGCGCTGAACTGGTGCGACACTTTCTAATCTCCTTTGCCTCTGAGGCGAAGATTAACTTGCATGCCAGGGTGCTTTCCGGCGATGATGACCACCACAAAGCTGAAGCTTTATTTAAGGCTTTGGGCAGGGCGCTTGACGCAGCTACCATGGTTGATGAACGTATCGCTGGCAGCGTGCCCAGTACCAAAGAAGTTATTGAAGGTTAAGCAAGGAGAGCTAAAACGCCATGGGGAAGGAGTGGGGTTGCTGTGAGTGGGCGGGCTTTCTCTTGATAGTTTTTTATATGATTGCTTGATTTAGCAGCCTAAGCTTCTGTCCAGACATTTGTTGCATAGTTCATCAGCTTGTTTGATAAACTCGTTCTCTCGGCTTACATGAAGAAACTTCACCTGCTCAAATCGGCGGACGTAGTGCATTACTTCATCGTATAATTTCTTTAAATGTTCTTTTTTTATTTTCCACTTGCCTGTGACCTGATTGACAAGAAGGGCACTGTCTGAATAAAGTTCGACCTTTCCTCGCGTATGACTTACCGCTTCGTCAAGCGCTGCTATTGCTGCCTTGTATTCCGCCACATTATTGGTATCTTCCCCTATGAACATGGCATCCGAACGAATAATTTTCTCGCCTTTCACAAAAACAAAAGCGGAAGCCGCAGGCCCCGGGTTGTTTCTTGAAGCGCCATCGGTATATATCTGCAAGACATCATCCTTTCTTGCAGGGATATTCTCGTAATTACTCATCTCTATCCTCCTCGTGCCCACGCCAAAACGTGGTATCTATAGTTTCTGAAAAAAGCATTCGCTCTAGAATTGTGATTTTCTCCAAATCCCCCGTATTTTAGCATGGGACACCCCAATGTCCCTAGCTAGATTTTAAGTTGTCTGTTAGGGCATGGGATAAGGACAGGACAAAAATAGGATAAAGCCCGTAAAAAGTGTTTCAAAGACACGGGTAGCAATGGAATTGGTCACGGGACAAGAAATAACCCCTTTGCAAACATTTGTAAAGGGGTATTAGCTTAAATTGGCGGACCCTTTATAGTATAATCACTATGTATGTGGGATGCACAAACAATACCAATGGTTATCTGGGGCAGTCTCGGTATAGTAGGCGTATTACTTGTGGCAAGCAGGCTTGAGAGTGGGAAACACCGGGATTGGAAGATATTATCGGGAATAACACTGTTCGCTATCGCTTTATTTGTTATTACCATTACGCTCCCTCAATATAGTA
>JAUWOK010000023.1 GCA_030612165.1 Dehalococcoidia bacterium | reverse complement strand
CTCATGATAAATAAACTCATCTCTTTCACTGGATTGAATTTTACCGTCAAGGACAAGGCACAAGCCAAAACTTCCCAGCTCCAAAATATCAACGGCTTGAAAAGGAGTCTGCCCGGAAAATATCACTTTTCTGATACTGTGTAGTTGCACCATGTCGGGACTGATGTGATCATGCAACCATTTATGCTGCGTGGGCTCGACCTGGCTCATTGCACGACACACCCGGGCGAGCTATCGTCCAGCACCCCTCTCTGCAACTCCATGAAAGAGTGCGTTTTCGCCTCCAGTTTTTCCACTATCGCCCTGGCCGCTTCCTCAGGGTTCACCCTGGTACCACAGGTAAAGACATCGGCAGCGGCATACCTGTACTCAGGCCAGGTATGGATAGAAATATGCGATTCCTCAATATTAATTATCCCGCTCACACCCTGGGGCGAAAAATGATGAAAGCATTCTCCGACTATAGTAGCGCCACAACAAGCAACAGCCTCCCTGAGACAATCCCTGACAAAATCCAAATTATCCAGTCCTTCCGTGTTACAATCCTTTAATTCCAGTAACAGGTGTCTTCCCAGCGCTTTCATATTGCTTTTTCTCCCCCCTGTTTTCTCGCACACAACAAAAAAGGTTTTCTCAAGTAAAGAAGGGTAAATTCTATACAATATGGCACATTTTTACCAATCAGCCGATGCTTCGTCCATTACCCAACCCTCCGAAACCAAAGCAAACAAGGGAAACCTATTGGTGTATAATTACTTTTGAGTAGACTGCTATCAGAAATCCCTCTCCCAAAAAGCAGAAAAGTCAGCCTGAAAATGAGCGTTATCGACGAGATAAAAAGCAGGATAGACATCGTAGATGTCATCTCCGATTATGTCATCCTGCACAAAGCAGGGCGCAACTTCTGTGGTTTATGCCCATTCCACAATGAGCGGAATCCCTCCTTCTTCGTCTTCCCAGAGCGGCAATCATGGCACTGCTTTGGCTCTTGCGGCACAGGCGGTGATGTCTTCTCCTTTATCATGAAGAAAGAAGGCGTTGATTTCGCGGAAGCGCTCCGCATCCTGGCACAAAGAGCAGGAGTCACACTGGAGTCACATAAGGTATCACAAGAAGGCAGCCGTAAGAGAGACAGGCAAATTCAGGCTAATGAGGAAGCGGCACTATTCTACCACCGTTTTCTTTTAAATTCCGACGAGGGTAAAGCTGCCCGTGAATATCTGGACAAAAGAAAGGTGTCCCCGGAGAGTATCAAAGACTTTCGCCTGGGCTTTAGCCCCGACAAGTGGGAAAGTCTTAAACACTTCTTGTTAAAGCGAGGATACACAGAACGCGAATTGAAGGAATGCGGCCTGATCATTGAAAGTGATAAAGGAACAAGTTATGACCGCTTCCGTAATCGTCTGATATTTCCTATACACGATATCAGAGGACAGGTTATCGGCTTCGGCGCCAGGGCGCTGGACGACTCTCTTCCCAAATACATAAACTCCCCTCAATCCTCTCTTTTTGATAAAGGCAGCACCCTCTACGGAATTGACCGGGCTAGAGGTGCCATCAGGACAGAGAATCTGGCTATCATCGTGGAAGGATATATGGATGTCATCATAGCGCATCAGCACGGCTGGCAAAATGTCATCGCCTCCATGGGCACCTCTCTGACGGAAAAACAGGCCGGCTGCCTAAAAAAGTTAACCGTGACCGTAACTCTGGCACTGGATGCTGACACTGCAGGAGAGAAAGCTTCCCTGCGCGATATAGAAGTGCTATCTCGTTCCATGGACAGGAAAATAATGCCCATACCACAAGCTTCTGGTTGGGTAAAATACGAGAATATTCTTGATGCCGAAATAAAGGTCATCGTCCTCCCCCCTGGCAAAGACCCCGACGATGTCATCAAGGAAAGCCCTGCTCTCTGGCAAAAACTGGTCGCAGAAGCATTGCCCACAATGGATTTTATTTTCCAGAATACGCTGACCGAAATAGATACCGGGCATGCCCAGGGAAAATCGCTGGCTATAAAAAATCTCCTGCCTTTTATACATGAGCTAAAAGACCCTGTGCGACAGGAGTATTACATGCAAAAGTTGGCACATACTCTGAGCATCCCCGAATTTAAGATCAAAGAAATGGTAGACGATATGCCTGCCAATAGAACAAAAACAAAAGGAGCAAGAGAGGCACCCGGGCAGACTCATATCCCGCAGCGCTTTTTATCTCACCCACTTGAAGAATATTGTTTGGCTTTACTGTTCCAATATCCCGAACTGGAAAAGGAACCGCTGGCACTGCCAGCAGAACTTTTCGAGAGCAGCGAAAACCGCGAGCTTTTCATCCGCTGGCAAAATGCCCATGACATTGCCCTTCTCAAGGAACAACTTGACGCTGCTTTATCAGAACATTTAAACTGCTTGCTGAGTAAAGTGCTTCCCCCACAACTGGAGAATAACGACCAATTAAAACAATCCACTATGACTGATTGCATTCTGCGATTGCAAGAAAGACAATGGAGGAGATTGGAAGCCAACAAAAGAGAGCTTCTTTTACTGGAAAACACCAATGATGACCTGAATGCAGGAGTAGCTAAGTTAGAGGAGCAGGGCATAGAATCAAGCCGACAACTCCAGAAAATTTTCGCCAGGAAAAAACCCATTCACTAAAAAACAGGATATTTGTCGGCCAACAACCACACAAAATAGAAAAAGGGGAGCGACGTAGCAACTATGAGCGAAGAAGAAAAGGATAGCCCCTCCAGCGAAGAAAAAGAGGAGGAAGAAGAAACTGACGGAGAAGAAAAAACCAATGGTTCCCCTAAAAAAAACACTCGCATCTCGAAGCCCCATGCCAAGATAGACGACCGCGAGATAATAGAAGACTCTGTCCGCATGTACTTGCGCGAAATAGGCAAGGTCCCTTTGTTAACAGCAGAGAAGGAAAAAGATGCTTCAAGAAAAATAGAAAAGGGTAGATACTTAAACGAAATTGAAGAGAGCTATTTTAACAAGCATTCCAGTTTACCTTCGACAACTGACATAATATTAGTTTTGCTCTCTCGTCTGGGCAAACTGTTTCCCATTGCATCTGTTGTTATGGAAAGCTCCGAGATTGCCGCTAACAACAGTTTCGCAAAAACCGTCATGCTCCCTGTTTTCCATGCCGCTATCGACCACGAGATAAAACCATCGTTAGTAATCGCCATCAATCAGGAAACAGGCAAGGACCCCGCCGCTGCCGAAGAAGCCATTATAAACTTATCTTTAAGCAGTCAGCTTTTGTCTCAGGAAATGCTGGCTGCTATTGGACAGGGAGTATTATGGGAAAATATCAAAGAACTACCTGCTGACGAAGAGTTTGTTGCCCTCATCTCGTCTCAGGAGGACGACCACGCTTCCTATTTCAAAAAAGTGAAGAAAGTGGCAGAAAAAGCCGAGTCCCTCCTCATTGAATCGAACTTGCGTCTGGTGGTCAGCATAGCCAGAAAGTACGTGGGACACGGCCTTTCCCTTCTAGATCTTATACAGGAAGGCAACATCGGGTTGATTCGCGCCGTAGAGAAATTCCAGCATAGGAAGGGTTATAAATTCAGCACATACGCTACCTGGTGGATCAGGCAAGGTGTTACTCGCTCTATCGCTGACCAGGGACGTACCATCCGTATCCCCGTGCACATGGTGGAAACAATTAACAGACTCTTCCGCGCAATGCGCGAATTAACCCAGAAATATGGACGTGATCCCAGTTACGAGGAAATCGGCAAGCAGTTAGAAATGTCCCCGGAGAAAGTGGAGGAAATCTTTAGCCTGTTCCATGAACCTATGTCCTGGGAAAAACCCATCGGTGAAGATGAAGGCAGCCGGTTAGGCGATTTTATTGAAGACCGCGTCAGTTTGACTCCGGCAGACATCGCCTCCAGGGAGTTGCTCAAAGAACAAATCGATAATGTGCTCGGTGAACTCAGCGAACGCGAGAAACGAGTATTGCAACTCAGGTTTGGCCTGAAGGATGGGCACGCACGGACACTGGAAGAAGTGGGTAAAGAATTTCAGGTCACCAGAGAAAGGATCCGCCAAATTGAAGCCAAAGCTTTGCGCAAGTTGCGCCATCCGACACGAAGCCGGAAACTGCGAGATTTCCTGGAATAAGTTACCTGCTGCGCCCGAGATACTTCCCCAGCATGCCCGCATTTTTCTTTGTTCCCTTTTGTTTGCCTAAAATCCTGGTCAGCTTGCGCATCTCTCGAAATTGATTAAGCAAACTATTAACGTCCTGGAGAATAGTACCACTGCCCCTGGCAATACGTCGCCGTCGGCTCCCATCAATGATCTCCGGACTGTGTCGCTCTTCAGGCGTCATGGATAAGATAATAGCCTCCATCTTCTTTAATCTTTTCTGCCCTTCTTCGTCATCGGGCAGAGAAGAGACGAGTTTAGAAGAACCAGGCAACATGCCCACCAGGCTGCTTAAAGACCCCATCTTATAAAGCTGGCGCATCTGCTCCAGTAAATTCTCCAGGTCAAATTCCCCTGCACGCACTTTTTTCTCAATTTCTCTGGATTGCTGCTCACTAAAATTCCCCTCGGCCTTTTCAATCAAAGTCAGCATATCACCCATGCCCAGGATACGAGATGCCAGTCGATCAGGATGAAAAAGCTCCAATGCGTCCATTTTTTCTCCCACCCCGATAAACTTGATAGGCACACCGCTAACAAACCTGATAGATAAAGCGGCTCCACCTCGAGCATCTCCATCCATTTTCGTGAGAATTAACCCGGTCAGTCCGATACGATTGTGAAACTCCTGAGCTATTTTCACCGCGTCCTGCCCTGTCATAGCATCCACAGTTAACAACACGTCCGAAGGACATACTTTCGCCTTTATGTCGGCAAGCTCTCCCATCATAGCTTCATCCACATGCAATCGGCCCTGGGTATCAAAAATCACACTGGTGAACTCTTTCTTTTCAATCATTTGCAAAACACCATCGCAAACACTTAAAGGGGATGCCTGGAACCCGCCATCGTAAACAGGAATATCCTGTTGTGCTCCCAACAGTTTGAGCTGCTCAATGGCAGCAGGACGCCTGGTATCAGCAGCGACAAGCAACGGACGCTGGCCAGAGCGTTTCAGCCACAATGCCAGTTTCGCTGCCGTAGTAGTTTTACCTGAACCCTGTAATCCAACCAGTAAAATAACCGCAGGATGACCATCAACTTGAGAGAGTGGGCTGGACTCACCACCCAAAGTAGTGCTCAGTTCTTCGTGAACAATTTTGATAATCTGTTGGGCTGGAGTCAGGCTGCGCATCACTTCTTCCCCCACAGCCCTCTCCCTAACCCGAGATAGAAATTCCTTGACCACCCGGAAATTAACATCTGCTTCCAGCAATGCTAAACGCACCTGGCGCAGGGCGTCATCAATCTCCTTTTCTCCAAGCTTGCCTTTGCCATCCAGGACATGAAAAATGCGCGTCAATCTCTGCGTTAAATCATCCAGCATGCTATCTCCCCTCCCCTTTCACCAGCCTATTATAATACTCCTAATACTGCCAGTACCATTTCGATAAAAAACAACTCTCTTATGCAAAGCAGCATTCAACCAGACGTCACTACTTGCGCAATTGCGTCGCGGGAAAAAGGGAGGTAAGATACAGACAAATGGAACGACTCTGGGCACCGTGGCGTATGGAATATATCACGCAAGACAAAGACGGTGATTGCTTTCTTTGCCGGGTACCGAAAGAAAATGACGATGAGAAAAACTTGCTCCTGCTTCGGGGACAAAGCAACTTTGTCGTCATGAATGTTTTTCCCTACGGTTCAGGGCATCTGCTGGTGGCACCATACCGCCACACGGCAAATCTGGACGATTTGCGTGATGAGGAGGCGACAGAACATTTTGAATTGGTCAAAAAATCCATCGACATCTTGCGTAAAGCATTAAATCCGGAGGGTTTCAATGTTGGCTTGAATTTAGGCAAGGTGGCTGGTGCCGGAGTAGCGGGACACCTTCACACACACATAGTACCTCGCTGGCAGGGCGACGTTAATTTCATGCCCGTACTCTGCGACACCAGAGTGATGCCGGAGGCGCTGGCCAGCACCTACTGGAAATTGAAAAGAGCTATTCTGCCCGAGGATACGACCCCAATAATTTAACAAAGGCAGCTTGCTGCTCAATCTCTCTGATAGCTTGCTGATAAACTTCTTCTCCCGGATGCCCCTCAAAATCAACATAGAAAACATACTCCCATGGCTTATGCCTGTCAGGTCGAGATTCCAGCTTTGTTAAGTTGATATTCCGAGAGGCGAAGATGCCAAGAATATTATACAGGGCACCGGGGATATTTTGGGCCGCAAAAACAAGAGAGGTTTTATCTCTTTTCCCCAGGCTGGATTCCTGTTTGGAAATGGCCAAGAACTTAGTATAATTACTAACATTGGTCTCAATTTCAGAAGCCAGTATCTCCAGGCTATATATCTCGGCCGCCCTTTTGCTGGCAACAGCGGCACATCCTTCCTTCTGTTTCTCTGCAATCATCTTGGCGCTGCCTGCCGTGTCATAACTGGGTATAATCTCGGCCCCTAAACCAACCAAAAAATCCTCGCACTGGGCCAGCGCCTGTGGGTGAGAGTAAACCATCTTTATGCTATCCATCCTCTGCCCCGGCAAAGCCATTAAGCAATGGCTGATTCTAAGAACCGCTTCGGCAAAGATGTTAAGAGAGTACGACAGCAATAGATCATAAGTTTCATTGATACTGCCAGCTTGAGAATTCTCTACCGGTACCACGCCAAAGCTAGCTTCATCCTCATTGACTGCACGAAAAACGCCACGGAAACTAACACAGGGTAGGAAAGCAACGTCGTTGCCAAAGAGCTTAACCACAGCATCCTCGCTAAAAGCTCCTCTCTCTCCCTGAAAAGCAACCCCGGTCATCGTTTTCTTCATCGTTCTGCGTTAGTATAGTCCAAGTTACTCCTGCTCTGCCAGCGACAAAAACTACCTTTTCCAGAAATACGGCATAAACACCATAAACACCGTAAACAACTCCAGCCTGCCCACCCACATGCAAAAAGCCAGGACAATTTTCCCTGCTGGCGGTATCCAAGCATAACTCACATCAGGCCCCACCATTCCCAACCCGGGACCCACATTCCCCAACGTAGCGGCAACCGCTGAAACTGAAGTCTCGAAATTCAAGCCGATAAAGCCGAGCACTACAGACGCCCCGGCCAGCACCAGTATATAGAGAAAGACGAAGGAAATAATATCCCGTATAATCTCCTGAGATAGAACCTCCCCGTTGTATTTTGCCGGAATCACGGCCTTAGGAGAAATTGCCCTTTTCATCATCGCTATAGTATGCTTCCATAACATCTGCGCGCGGATTACTTTCACTCCTCCTGCAGTAGAACCGCCACATCCTCCAATAAACATCAAGGCCAAGAGCAACATCTTGGGGCCAAAAGGCCAACCAACGAAGTTACAGGTGGAGAAGCCCGTAGTAGTCATAATTGAGACTGCTTGAAACAAGCCCTCTCTCCACAATCCCAACCCCTGCGATAAAACCAATACGCCTGCAGCTACCGCCATGATAAGCACATACAACCTGAACTCCTCGTCTCTGGCTAATTTAAACTCCCTTCTCCGCAAGTGAAGAAAGAGCAAAAAATTTGTTCCCGCCAAGAACATAAAAACAATAATGATACTTTCCGCCAGAGGGTTGGCATAAAAACCGATGCCTGCGGAAAGAGGCGTAAAACCACCGGTCGATATAGTACAAAGTGATATGCAAATTGAATCAAAGGTGGGAAGACCCGCCCAGAAATGGAGAGCTAGCCCCTCCACTGTGGTAAGCCCAACATAAACAAACCAAAGAACTCGTGCAGTTATGCCAATTCTGGGCCTAAGCCTCTCGGGCATGGGGCCAGGGAATTCCCTGTCAAAAAGCTGTGATCCTCCCACTCCCAGTTTGGGCATAACTGCGACAAAGAGAACTATTACCCCCATCCCCCCCAACCACTGCGTCAGACTGCGCCATAAGAGCAAGCTGTTGGGCAAAGCTTCCACTACCGGCAATATAGTGGCGCCAGTAGTAGTAAAGCCAGACATAGACTCAAAGAACGCATCAATAAAGCCTATCCCAAAAAACAAATAAGGAATTGTTCCCAAGAGGGCAACGCAAAGCCAGGTAAAGGAAACTATGGTGAATCCACTGGCTCGATCTATTGCTTCCGGTGATTTAAACCTGCGCTCAAGAAAGGCCCCCAGCGCGAAGACGATCACGCCGGAGAATATGTAAATAATGCACGGAGTCGGAAGAATCGCCCATGGGCTCGCAAAAATCCCCCACTCCTCGCCATAAAAGATAGATGCCGCTAGCGGGATGAAATTCAGGAAGGCAAGATATTTTAGAAAAGATCCGACGACGTGAAGCGTCTGTCTTATTCTTTGGCGAACCATTTATTCATCAAACTAACGCTCTTCTTTGTGGCTTCCTGATTCACAATAAGCGCCAACCAATCGCCAGGAAGTAAGACAAACTCCGCTTCCAATCGTTTCCCTCCCCGCATCACCACGATTATCTTTGCACCACCCTGTAAACTTATTTCGGAAAGCATCTTCCCCTCACACTTCATCCCTTCCTCTACCTCTATCTCAAACAACTCTCCCCCTCCAAAAGGAACAGATTCCTTCACATAAGGTTGGGAAATCATACACTGGACATGCTTCGCCAGCACAGCATCCGGCTTTACCAGATAAGTAATACCGGCCTGTTTGAAAGTGTCTGCGCGCATCACATCGTTCACCATAGAGATCACTTTCTTGGCCCCCAATTTCTTTCCCAGCATGCAAATCATTAGATTGTCCGAGTCGTCATTAGTCAGTGCCGCCAGAACATCAGCCCTCTTTACCCCTGCTTCCTCTAAAACAGGACCCTTGGTGGCATCTCCTGCCATCACCATAATATCAGAGGTACTGGCAGCCTCAGTGCATCTTTCCTCGCTCAAATCTACAACAACCACATCATTCCCTGCCTTAGAAAGAAGTTCAGCAAGGTTTGTTCCTACGTTACTCAAACCAGCTATTACGATATACACTGCATTGTTTCTCCTGACACAAAATTAATCGTTCTTCAAATTCAGGCGTTGAATTTCTTCGAAAGACCAGGCGTTATCAATCGACACAACTTCCGCTCATCGCTAACCGTCTTTGACGACTGCCGAGCATTGTAAACCCCTCTTCTCGTGTTGTCAACCGCAAACTTTTTCAATTCCTGCAACCACTTTGTTGACTTAACTTCTCGCTGCAATATATACCTGATATATTGCGATATTACCTGCTGTAGCTCCTCAGCCAACTTCCCATCCACCTTTACTCTACTGGCCTCAGGGTAACTGCTTTTTTGCCATAAACGAAGGACCTTCAAAGCCCTTAACGACAATATGTGAGAAGAGCCATCTCTACTTCCGCAGCAGGAACACAAAAGTCCTCCCTGCTCTGCGCTGAAGAAATTGCGCTGCGACCCGATAGAAGAGCTGCAACCAACGCACCGATGCAATTGAGGACAATACCCAACCATACTAAGCAAGTGCAACTCAAAATGCCGTAGAATCGTATCACCACCATCTTCATCCTGGCACAAATAGCGAAACGCATCGAGCGCCAGTTCAAACATATCCCGGTTCGCTGAACCTTCTACCGCGAAAGCATCCACAAGTTCCAGGACGTAAAAGCCACAAGAGACTTTCCACAAATCGCTTTTCAGAGTTGCAAACCCGTCAATAATCTGACTCTGGGTAACAATATCAAGGTTACGTCCCTTGGCCAACGTCATCAGGCTGTGCGTCAAGGGCTCTACTGCTCCACCCAATTTGCTGCCCGGGCGGCGCACCCCTTTGGCTACTGCCTTCACTTTGCCCAGATCGGGGGTAAAAAGAGTAAGAATCTTATCAGCTTCACCGAGTCCGGTCTGCTTGATAACAACGGCCTGAGTCTGATAGACCCGAAGCTGCCTCATATGCTTTTCCTAAAGATCCTGTCTACCTTCAAAAGCCTGCCCGATAGTTACGTCATCCGCGTATTCCAGATCCGCCCCGAAAGGCAGCCCCCGTGCCAGACGACTGACACGGATGCCCAGGGGAGTAATCAGACGACACAAATACATGGCTGTCGTTTCTCCCTCCACGTTAGGGTTGGTAGCCATAATCACCTCTGTCACCTTCCCTTCTTGAAGACGGGACATGAGCTCCGAAATCCTCAACTCGTCAGGCCCCACTCCCTGGGTCGGTTTGATGGTGCCATGCAGCACATGATAAAGCCCTTTGTACCTCCCCATCCTCTCCAGGGGAACAATATCCGATGGGCTTTCCACGACACATATTGTAGAAGGGTCACGCCTCTCATCCTGGCAGATAGGGCAACTATCACCGTCAGCAAAATTAAAACAAACCGGGCAAAACTTGATCCTTTCCTTCATGGACAGGATGGCTTCGGCAAGGGCAGTAGATTGCTCTTGAGGAGAATACAGCAAGTGATAAGCTAGTCGCATAGCACTTTTCGGACCAATACCAGGCAGCTTACTCAACTCGCTTGCCAGCCTTTCCAGGGGCTTTGCAACAGCTATCATCTTATTACATTAACCCCGGTATATTAAGTCCACCTGTCAAACTACCGAGCTGCTTGCTGGCAACTTCACGCGATTTATTTATGGCTTCATTAACAGCGACCAGCACCAGATCCTGCAACATCTCCACCTCTTGCGCGTCAACCACTTCCGGCAAAATCTCAATCGATTGGACATCTTGATGCCCATTAACTATTACTTTAACCGCTCCTCCCCCACTGGTGGCCTCCACCATAACATTGCCTAATTCCTCTTGCGCTTGAGCCAGCTTCGCCTGAAGCTGTTGTGCCTGACGCAATATAGATTTATCCATTGTCCCTCCTTGTAAAAGTACCCAAAATTCAATCCAGAATCCTGGCCCCCATCTCCAGCGCAGTCTGCACCAGGTGATTCGGCTGATCGGCATCAACAGGCGCGCTGGTCTTGGGATCGACCAATACACACCTTACTTTGTAAGCCCGGCCGAATGTCTCTTCCAGTTTATTCTCGAGCAAACCCAAATGTTTAGAATTCTCCAACCTTTCTTTATGGAAGGAATGATAAAACCCCAGCACGAGGATATCTTCCTTCAATTCCACCGGCTCACAAGCGTTGCGTAAAAGGGCCCCCATGCTTCTGATAGCGCCAGTTCCGCGTAAAGACCGCACAAATTCTCCCCAGCGCCCACGCAAATAATCGACTTCTGAAGCATTTTTCCCCTCCGCAGGCGTATCAATACCTTCACTCTCCAAAGGTTTTTTCGGTTGCTCAGATAAAGACGGCTTTATTTCATTTTTCCTTTTTGCTGCTTTCTGCGGTTTGTCTGCCAACGTCGTTTCTGCCTGCGTCTTCGGCACCATCTCCACCAAACTCCCTTCTTTCTCTTCCCCTGCTGAAGATAGCACGCAATTTATCAAAGCCATCTCCAGCGGCAGAGTGGAATAACTGTCCGCCCGAATGCCTGTACTGGAAAAAAGTTTTATTGCTTCCAGCAAATATCCTGGAGGGACACCTTTCGCCATGTCTTTCATTTCGGATAGATCTTCAGGGGTGATATCCACTGCTTCTTCGCATCCCAAATTGACCAGCAATAACTCCCTGAGGTAATCTACTATCTCCAGCTCGAACTGCCGCAGATCAACTCCCTTGCTGCTGGCATTATATAAACAGCGCAGGCCGGCAGAAATATCCCTGTTGCTAATATGCTGCACCATTTCCTTGACCTGGGAAACATCACATAATCCCAGTACTTCCTGGGTTTGAGCGGCATCGATCCGCCCCCCACAACTGATAATCAATCTCTGTAATATGTTCTCCGCATCGCGCAGGCTCCCCGCGGACAGGCGAGCAATCCATTTCAGGGAAAAGTTATCTGCCTCCACCGATTCCTGTTGGCATATGAAAGCCAGCTTATCCACTATCACCGCTTGAGACAGACGACGGAAATGAAAGTGCTGGCAGCGCGATACGATAGTGGGCAAAACTTTATGTGGCTCGGTAGTCGCCAGAACAAAGATTACATGGGGAGGAGGCTCTTCCAGAGTCTTAAGCAAAGCATTAGAAGCCGGGTCCGTAAGCATATGAACCTCATCAATGATATATCCTTTATAACGGCCACAGCTCGGGACATAATTTACTTTTTCCCTGAGAGAGCGGATATCGTCAATGCCCCGGTTGCTGGCAGCGTCTATCTCGATCACGTCCATAAACCGACCCTCGTTTATGGAGCAACATATTTCGCACTTGTTACAGGGTTCACCATCCTCCGGATTAAGACAGTTAATAGCCTTGACCAGGATACGCCCGGTGCTGGTTTTCCCCGTTCCCCGCGGGCCCGAAAAGAGGTAGGCATGTGCCAGCTTCTGTTCTTTCACGGCACAGCGCAGAGTACGGGTCACCACCTCCTGCCCCACCACCTCAGATAGCATCTGCGGCCGCCACTTGCGATATAAAACTTCCGTGCTCATCTAGCGGGTATTATACTCTTTCTCCCACCCCTCGTTAAAGGAGATTCATCATGTTCACGCTTCCAGAATTACCTTTCCCGAACCCGGATAATAGCTTCAGCATAATCGCTGTCCAGCTCCCCAATTAGCTGCTCTAGTGCTGCTTCAGTCGCGGGAGAAGCTCCTTCCAGAACGCCCGATAGCAAAGAAAGGCTCCTTTCCCTGCTCTGCTGCAACATCTCCACCAACTCATCTTCATATCCTGCTAAACCTGCCTCTTCTTCGCCATACACATCCTCTCCCGCTCTCGTCACTGCTTCCTCCTCGGAAGCAACCGTCAGAGAACCCAGCGCCTCCTGCGGTGCCGACTTGTCGCTCTGCTCTGTTTTGGCAGCCGGATATACACCGTCCAGAAGAAGACTCGCCTGCTCCAGCACCACGAAAGACTCCTCAACTCTCCCCTGTTGTGCCATCCCCACCGCCTCCTCCACTCTCCGCCCGGCAAACTGAATTTGCGTCCCCGCTCTATCCTCGTCAGATAAACTCATGAGCAGACTTCCTTTCTCTCCTGCCAGTTTTACAGGATAAAGGAAATCTCCAGGCAGAGTGTCTCCCGCAGCCGCAATCATGCCTGCGCCGGCGAGGAAAATCACCGCTATCGAAACGGCAGCCGTCGCCCAGCGGCGTTGCCAGCCCAGGAACCTCGTCCATCCCCTTCTCTCTTCACGAACAGGCAAGGGGCGCGGAGCGCGAGAACAAACACTCGCTTTAAACCCGGGGGGAGGAAGCAGCGCAGATGTCTTCTGCCGGAGAAGCACGCCTGGCTCCAGGAGTGGCTCCAGTTCGGAAGCGTATTCAGGATATTCTTTAAGGCAATCTTTGA
>JAUWOK010000064.1 GCA_030612165.1 Dehalococcoidia bacterium | reverse complement strand
CATCCCTTTGGTGATGGTGGCCAGGAATTCGGCGTTGGTTTTGGTTTTTCTTATTCTCTCTATGACTCTTTCCGAGGACTCGATGGGATTGGACGAGTCGCTATCTATCATGGAGACGACGCGCTTGAGCAGCCTTACCTGTTTCAAGGTTTCTGCGTCCAGCAGAAGCTCTTCCCGCCGGGTGCCGCTAGGCAGTATGTCTATTGCCGGAAAGACCTTCCTCTCGGCCAGTTTTCTGTTGAGGTGCAGCTCCATGTTGCCTGTCCCCTTGAACTCTTCGTAAATCAACTCGTCCATGCGGCTGCCGGTATCCACGAGGCAGGTGGCAAGGATGGTCAAGCTGCCTCGCCGCTCGTCGGTGTTGCGGGCGGCGCCGAAGAATCTCTTGGCGGGGTACAGGGCGGCGGAATCAAGCCCTCCGGACAGGGTGCGTCCACTGGTGGGCATGGCCAGGTTATAGGCGCGGGTAAGACGGGTAATGCCGTCCAGCAGCATAACCACATCTTTGCCCATCTCCACCAGCCGCTTGGCTCTTTCCAGGGCAAGCTCTGCTACCCGTGTCTGGTTATCCACCGGTTCGTCAAAAGTGGCAGCTATCACCTCCGCCGCCACTGACCGTTTCATATCGGTGACCTCCTCAGGCCTTTCCCCGATAAGGCAGATCATGAGGTAGATATCATCGTAGTTTGCATTGATGGCGGCGGCTATTTGCTTGAGCAGTATGGTTTTCCCGGCTTTGGGAGGAGAGACTATAAGCCCTCTCTGGCCTCTGCCGATAGGAGATACCAGGTTAACCAGGCGGGTGGACAATTCCCCAGAGGCTGTTTCCAGATTGATAAACACGTCAGGAAATATGGGCACGAGCGAGGCAAAAGTGGGACGGGTTTTTGCCAGGTTGGGGTCTTCGCCGTTCACCTGTTCCACTCTCAGCAGCCCGAAATATCTTTCCCCTTCTTTAGGTGGCCTGGCCTGACCGTAAACGGCATCGCCGCTCCTCAGGTTAAAACGGCGGATCTGGGAGTTGGAGACGTAGATGTCGTTGGGACCGCGCAGGAAGCTCTCCTGCCGCAGGAAGCCGTAACCTTCGTCCATGGTTTCCAGGATGCCGCTAGCCAGTATATTGCCGTCTTTTTCCGTTAATGTTTTGAGCAGTTGATTGACCATGTCGGCTTTCTTGAGAGAGGAACAGTCGCTCAAACCCGCCTCCTTTGCTATGATTCCGAGCTCCTCCATGGTTTTCTTTTCTAAATCTGCCAGACCTATCATGATTAAATTATTCCTCCCCAACTTTCGTTTTTCCCATCACCTTTTCCCAGTCGTCGGCGAAACGCTTGATGCCGATGTCGGTTAAGGGGTGGTTTATCATCTTGAGTAGCACCGAGTAAGGCATGGTGGCTATATGTGCCCCAGCTGCTGCCGCTGCCAGACAATGCTGAGGGTGCCTGATGCTGGCGGCTATGACTTGTGTCTCGATGGCAGGGTATCTGCCGAATGTCTCTATAATGTCGGCCACGAGGCTCATGCCGTCCTCGCCAATATCGTCTAATCGTCCCACGAAAGGACTGACAAAAGTCGCCCCGGCGGCTGCGGCCAGCAGCGCCTGGTTTACTGAAAAGCAGAGTGTACAGTTTACCTGTATTTTTTCCCTCGCCAGCGCGGCGGTGGCCTCTATTCCATCAAGGCTCAAAGGTATTTTAACAGCTATATTCTCCGCCCATCGGGCTATTTCCCGTGCCTCTGCTATCATTCCGCTGGCGTCCTGGCTCAGCACCTCGGTGGAGACAGGCCCCGGCACGACGGCACAGATCTCTTTGACCAGCTTCCGGTAGTCTACCTTTCCCTCCTGGGAGACCAGGCTGGGATTGGTGGTTACCCCACTGATGACTCCCAGCTTTACTCCGTGGCGAATTTGCTCTATGTTAGCGGTGTCCAAAAAAAGACGCATCTTATTCCTCCTTCATCTCAAGCTGAGCTCCATCCACCAGTGTTTTTTGTGCCGCCTCAATAAAACTGACAAATAGTGGATGAGGGCGGTCGAGACGGGACTTGAATTCCGGGTGAAACTGGCAGGAAACCATCCAGGGGTGGGACTTGTTTTCCACGATCTCCACCAGCCGGCCGTCCGGAGACAGCCCTGAGAGCACCAGCCCCGCTTTCTCCAGCGGCTCACGGAAGAGGTTATTAAATTCGTAACGGTGGCGATGTCGTTCGTGAATCATCTCTTGCTGGTAAGCACAAAAGGCTTTCGTGCCTTCCGTCAGGCGGCAGGGATGAGTGCCTAAACGCATAGTGCCACCTTTTTGCTCCAGCTCTTTCTGCTCCGGCAGCAAATCTATCACCGGGTACGGGGTATCGGGGTCAAACTCCGCCGAGTTTGCCTTGCCGTTCTGAAAAGCGTAGCGGGCAAGTTCAATCACCATCACATGCAGACCCAGACATAAACCCAGATAGGGGATACCTTTTTCTCTGGCAAACCTGGCCGCTTTAACCATGCCTTCAATGCCGCGATAACCGAAACCGCCGGGGACGATTATTCCCTGGACGTGTCTCAGCGCGCTGCCGTCGTTTTCAATTTCCTCAGAGCTCAGCCATGATATTTTTACCTCGCGGTCCTGTGCCAGCGCCGCATGGCAGAGCGCTTCCCGCACCGAGTAGTAAGCGTCCCTGAGGTCCACATATTTGCCTACCAGCCCGATGACGACAGGCTCCCGCGGTGTTTTAAGCCTGGCTACTATCTCCCGCCAGGCGCCCAGGTCGGTTTGTTTCGCCTGTATCCCCAGGCGGCGGGAGATGATCTCTCCCAAGTTATAATCTTCCATCAGCAGGGGAACCTCATAGATTGTCTCTGCGGTAGGCAGAGGGATGACCGCTTCTCTCGCTACATCGCAGAACAGGGATATCTTGTCCTTGAGTCCCTCGGGGATTTCCCTTTCGCTGCGACAGAGGATGATATCGGGCTGGATACCGATTCTTCTCAGCTCGTTAACGCTGTGCTGTGTCGGTTTTGTCTTGAGCTCCTCGGTGGTGGAAATGTAGGGCAGGAAGGTGACATGGACATAAAGCACATTATCCCGGCCTTCCTCGTTTCTCATCTGGCGGATGGCTTCCAGGAAGGGTTGTCCTTCAATGTCTCCTACCGTGCCGCCCACCTCAACAATGACGACCTGTGCGCCGGAAGTTTCTGCCACACTGCGTATCTTTTTCTTTATCTCGTTGGTGACATGGGGAATTACCTGAATGGTGCCGCCCAGAAAATCCCCGCGCCTCTCCTGGGCAATAACCGAAGAATATATCTGCCCGGAGGTAATATTGGAATTGGCAAAAAGGTCTCGCCCGATGAAGCGCTCGTAGTGTCCCAGGTCAAGGTCGGTCTCAGCGCCGTCCTGGGTAACGAACACCTCGCCGTGCTGGTAAGGGGACATCGTGCCAGGGTCAACATTAAGGTAAGGGTCAAGCTTCTGGGCGCAAACGCCGATGCCCCGGCTCTCCAGGATTTTGCCGATAGAGGCCGCCGAGATTCCTTTGCCTACGGAGCTTACCACGCCGCCGGTTACGAAGATGTATTTGGCCATAATTCTATGAGTAAAACACGTGAAAAGTGCGTGATCAATCTATCCTGAAAGGGTCGCTTTTGCACGACAACAAAACACGGGAAACGAGTTTCTCTCATTATAAAAGCGCTGTGGCGGGAATGTCAAGCGCAAACTGGGGGGCTCAGCCAGGTATTCCGGTGTGAGGTCACCAGGGGACATTTCTATCGAGTTTTGACGGCGACCGTAAATTTACTTGACGGATAATGGCGGACGCAATAAACTTATGCGTGCAAAGCCTATCAGGAATAGGTGTTCCCCTATAGATCAATGGTAGAGCGGGTGGCTGTTAACCACTTGGTTGCGGGGTTCGAATTATAATGGAGGTAGATAATTTATGAATTTGGGGAAAATGCCAAAATTAAAGATAGGCGGATTTGAGGCTAAAATACCGATTATTCAAGGCGGAATGAGTGTTGGTATCTCTTTGTCAGGATTAGCTTCGGCTGTGGCGAATGAGGGTGGCATTGGAGTTATTGGTGCCGCCGGGATTGGCATGCTTGAACCCGATATCGACACAAATTACAAAGAAGCAAACAAAGAAGCATTGAGAAAAGAAATAAGAAAAGCAAAGGAAACAACGAACGGCATTGTTGGGGTCAACATAATGGTTGCTCTCTCAGATTTTGATGAACTTTTGCTTATGGCAGTAGAAGAAGGCGCAGATCTGGTTTTTCTTGGCGCAGGGCTTCCACTAAAGCTTCCCAAGGCATTACCATTGGATAAATTGGGAGATGTTTCTACAAAGGTTGTCCCTATTGTGTCTTCCTCGAGAGCCGCAGATATTATATTTCAATATTGGGCAAGGAAGTATAATCATGTTCCTGATGCTGTGGTTGTTGAGGGACCTTTAGCTGGAGGACATCTCGGTTTTAACAGGGAACAAATTAATGACCCTGATTATGCTCTGGAGAATATTCTGCCAGGAGTTATCTCCATGATAAGAGTTTTCGAAGAGCGGTTTAAAAAGAAAATTCCGGTTATTGCTGCCGGTGGGATATACACTGGAGAAGATATCTATAAATTCATTCAAATGGGCGCTGATGGAGTGCAGATGTCTACACGTTTTGTGGCAACTCATGAGTGCGACGCGGATATCAAATTCAAAGAGGCCTATTGCCAGTGCAGAAAAGAAGAGATAATCCTTATAGATAGCCCGGTTGGTTTGCCAGGAAGAGCGATAAAGAATAAATTTTTGGATGAAGTAAAAGCAGTCGCAAGAAAACCGCTTAAGTGTCCATGGAAGTGTTTGAAGCCATGCGATTTTAAAAAAGCACCGTACTGTATTGCTTTAGCACTAGCTAATGCTAAAAAGGGAAATCTGAAAGAAGGATTCGCCTTCGCGGGAACTAATGCTTACAGAGCGGATAAAATCATCTCCGTTAAAGAATTGATTGCAACCTTATCGATAGAGTATAAAAAGGTTGCTTTCGCGCAATAGTAAAGCACGGGAAACGGGTTTCCTTTTGTTCTAAAAGTGCGGTGGCGGGAATGGCTGTCAAGCGCTAGTCTTTTCCAGTACAAGCTGAGCCTGGAGGGGAAAGGATGTCCTTGACAATGATTAATGTCTGTATTAAGATAGACATTAAGGAGGTCGGTATGAGCAGGATAAAATCAATTGGAATGGCCGAGGCCAGGCCAAAACTCACTCAACTGGTGGACGAAGTCTCCTGTGGCGGGGAGCCATGCCTTATAATCTCCGGCAGTCGGGTAAAGGCGGTTCTCGTCGGGCTCAACCAGTATAACGACATGATAGAGCGTCTGGAAGACCTCTCTGATGCTGCGGGGTTGTTCCAGTCCGAGCTGGACCAGGAGCCGACGATGCCCGTGGGCTAGATACTACAAAGATTGAGGTAACCCCAGGTGGATTTCTACCGCTTTTTCAATCAGGGCGAGTTC
>JAUWOK010000037.1 GCA_030612165.1 Dehalococcoidia bacterium | reverse complement strand
GATAACATTCTGTAAACGACGATAGAAGCAACGATGATTAAACGTTTTTCCCTGTATGGCTTCCTGAAAAACCAGCGTTATTTTGAGCCATTCATTATTCTGTTCTTTCTTCAACAGGGTCTTTCCTTTACTCAAATCGGGTTTCTCATCGCTTTTCGAGAGATCGTTATTAATCTCATGGAAATTCCCAGCGGTGCGATTGCCGATTTATTCGGCCGCCGCCGCAGCATGGTTCTGTCCTTTGTCTCGTATATCGTCTCCTTTGCCGCATTCGGTTTCAGCCAGGCTTACTGGCATTTATTCGTGGCCATGTTCTTTTTTGCCATCGGCGAAGCATTTCGTACCGGCACGCATAAAGCGATGATCTTTACCTGGTTGCGCATCGAGGGGCGGCTTGATGAAAAAACGAAGGTGTATGGATATACTCGTTCCTGGTCAAAAATTGGCTCGGCGGTCTCCACCGTCCTGGCGGTTGTTTTTGTCCTGTTAACCGATAACTACACTTATGTTTTCTTCTTTGCCATTATCCCCTATATCGCAGGGCTGTTCAATTTAATGACCTATCCCAAAGAACTGGACGGCCAGCCGGTTGAAAAGGCAGGCATCCGTGACGTCGCAGCTCATCTCTGGGAGTGTACCCGTGCCGCGCTGATCATGAAAAAATTGCGCCGCTTAATTGTAGAATCAATGTCTTTTGAGGGAGTTTACAAAGCGGTTGCAGACTATCTCCAGCCCATAATAAGGAATATGGCGCTGCTGCTTCCCTTTTTGGTTGCATGGGGGGATACGCGCCGCACTGCCGTTATGATAGGGGTGGTTTACGTTATCCTGTACCTTGTTTCTGCTTATGCCAGCAGGAGTTCCCATCGCCTGGTCAATCATGCCGGGGGAGAAGAGAAAGGCAGCCGGTTGCTCTGGAAGACGGTCTTTGTTCTTTACATTGCGCTTATCCTGTTGCTCTTCTTCGAGTACTATTACGTGGCGGTGATTGGTTTTATCGTTCTGGCTCTCCTTCAAAACCTCTGGCGGCCCATTTTAATAAGCCGTTTTGATGCGTACGCCTCTGAAACCAGGGGGGCCACGGTACTGTCTATTGAAAGCCAGGCGAAATCGGTTTCTACAATGGTAATAGCACCAATTCTGGGTATATTGGTGGATTTTTTCCAGCGACAGGGCGTGGGTGGAGAATTCTGGCCGGTGGCCGCCGTCGCGGCAGTGGTCACCCTGATTGTCTTGCTGTCGCCGTCGAAAGAAAAGATTTGACTTTTTTATCATAAACAACAACACTCCGAATTAGAGTTTTCCATTGCAACAGAAAGACAAAAGAGGGTTTTTGGGTGATTGTCTATAGCGGGTCCGATACGCGCCGTGGGGCTGACAGGTTCAAATGGTTGAGAGGGTTGCTGGAAAGCTGTATAATCGCGTGAATTTACGAGAGTTTTCTTGAGGTTTTCAACATTCCGGGAATTAAGCAAAGTAAAAGGAGAAGTTTAGAATGAATCTACAGCGACCGAATTCAAATGATGCTACCGAAACCACTAACCGTTCCAAAAGTGTGGTGCCTTCAAGTGGTCTTTGTTCCCGTTGTGTTGATGGCTGTACGGGAAATTGCGAGGTATTCAAGGCTACTTTTCGGGGTCGAGAGTTAATTTACCCAGGGCCCTTCGGCGATGTTACCGCAGGTGGAGATAAGGATTATCCTGTTGATTATTCTCATTTTAATATCCAGGGATATGCCATGGGGGCCAGAGGGCTGCCTGAAGGTGTCATCGGCGACCCCGATACGGCTCTTTTCCCGGTAGTGAATACGGAGACGGAATATGGTTGGGGCGCTAAGGTTAAAATGAAGGTGCCCGTGTTTACAGGTGCACTGGGTTCAACTGAGATAGCCCGTAAAAACTGGGAACATTTTGCTGTTGGCGCCGCCCTTGGTGGCGTCACCCTGATTTGTGGTGAAAACGTTTGTGGCATCGATCCTCTGCTTGAGCTCGATTCAAACGGCAAAGTTGCACTGGCACCGGATATGGATCGCCGTATAGAGATTTATCGACGCTATCATCAAGGATACGGTGAAATTCTGGTCCAGTTGAACGTGGAGGATACGAGGTTGGGAGTAGCCGAATATATCAGATATAAACACAAGCTTGATTCCATTGAGTTGAAGTGGGGGCAGGGAGCCAAGTGCATCGGGGGGGAAATTAAAGTAAATACCCTGGAACGAGCATTGGAGCTTCAGAAACGTGGCTATATTGTTACTCCTGATCCTGCAAACCCTGTAAACCAAGCGGCGTTTAGAGATAGTGCTATCAAGGAATTTGAACGGCATAGTCGTCTCGGTTTTATAAGCGAAGAAAGTTTTTATGCTGAAGTCCAACGCTTAAGAGATCTGGGATTTAAACGTGTTACCTTGAAGACCGGTGCTTATGGATTGCGCGAGCTGGCGATGGCGATTAAGTGGAGCTCGAAGGCTAAAATCGACCTGCTTACCATAGATGGCGCTTCCGGTGGTACTGGCATGAGTCCCTGGCGTATGATGGAAGAGTGGGGTGTGCCCAGTCTTTATCTGCATGCGGCGGCTTATGAATTCTGCAAGAAGCTAACAGATAGAGGGGAACGGGTGCCTGATATTGCCTTCGCTGGCGGATTCAGCAGCGAAGATGGTGTGTTTAAGGCACTAGCTCTCGGAGCACCTTTTACCAAGGCAGTATGTATGGGGAGAGCATTGATGATTCCAGGCATGGTAGGCAAGAACATACAGCAGTGGATTAAGGATGGTAAATTGCCCAAAACGGTCAGTCAGTTTGGCTCGACGCCTGAAGAAATATTCGTTTCCTACGAAGAAGTTAAAAATATAGTAGGTGCTGACGAAATAGAAGACATTCCCCTGGGCGCTATGGGCATTTATAGTTATTGTGAGAAAATCAAGGTGGGGTTGCAGCAGTTGATGGCCGGAGCCAGATGCTTCAGTGTGCCTGTGATCAGCCGTCGTGAGCTTATGTCGCTAACTGAAGAATGCGCTAAAGTCACTGGAATACCATACTTAATGGATGCCTACAGGGAGGAGGCGATGGAGGTTCTGGAAGGTTAAGTCTTCAGATTATTAATCAAATGGGCTTTCGGTAGAGAAGCATGGTTTGTTGGAAAGATGATACTGGATGTTTGCCAAAGGCCTAAATGCAACAATATTGCATTTAGGCCTTTCCTGTTGTATAATATCTGTTTGTAATGGGTAATCTGGCAGATGTGCTGCGTGCTCGTGGTTACAAGGTAACCGGGCCCCGTCAACAGGTGTTTGATGCTCTGGAAGGAACGGAAAAGCCGCTCTCGCCATACGAAATACAGAATCTTTTACAGGAAGAAGATAGTTTTCTTAACCACGTTACCATTTATCGCATTCTTGATCTTTTCAGTCGTCTTGGTCTGGCTCACAGAGTTCTATCAAATAGCGGGTTTGTGAAGTGCAATTTACCTGGGCAGGAGGGATGTCACCGTTTTGTGATTTGCCGTTGTTGTGGCTCCGTTCAGGAATTTGCGGATAAAGAGTTATGCCGGAAAGAAAAAAGCTTTGCTCTGGATTGTGGTTTCCATGCCGAAAGCCATCTTTCTGAAACGCTGGGTTTATGTGCTAAATGCTACGGGAGAAGAGATGAGAAGACAACGATTTAACAGGATAACTTTGCTGGCTTTATTGCTAGTGAGCGTGTTTCCTCTGGCTGTTTCCTGCGTGTCGCCGGCGGGTGAAACACCGGGGAAAATCGGTGTGGTTGTCACTATATTGCCCCAGGCTGAGTTTGTGGAGGGCATAGGGGGAGACAGAGTGGAAGTTACCGTCATGGTGCCCTGGGGTGTCAGCCCTCACACCTATGCGCCGACTCCCGGTCAGCTTGTGGCGGTAAAACAGGCCGATATGTATGCCATGGTTGGCTCGGGGGTGGAGTTTGAACGAGTTCATATGGACAGAATTAAAGAAGTGGGCGAAAATATGCTGGTCGTTGATTGTTCCCAAGGAATAGAGTTACTGGGGAAAGACCCCCATATTTGGCTTTCTCCGGAGAACGCCATGGTGATGGTGGAAAATATTTGCCGCGGCCTGATTGCGATTGATCCTCTCTCTGAGGATTATTATATTCGGAATAGAGATGAATATCTTATGCGGTTGAACGAACTGGACCAATCTATGAAAAGGGGTTTTGCCGGGGATACGAAGGGGAAATTCATGGTTTTTCACCCGGCCTGGGGTTATTTTGCCCGGGATTATGGGCTGACGCAGCTTTCTGTGGAAGAGGAAGGCAAGCAGCCGACCGCGGCGGGCATTGCCGCTCTGGTGGAACAAGCGAGAAGGGATGATATCAAAGTCGTTTTTGTTTCTCCCCAGTTCGATACGCAGAGTGCCAGGGCTGTTGCTGAAGCTATTGGCGGCGAAGTGGTGCCTATAGATCCTTTAGCGCGGGATTACATTGATAATATGGGTGTAATTCTGGAAAAACTTACCCTGGCTATGGAGTAAATAGAACAGGTTTCCTCTATAATGTGAACACGAATATGTCCGATGAACTGGTCAGGGTAAAGAACGTCTGGGTGCATTATGGTGATGTGCCTGTTCTTGAAGATATCAACCTCTCCGTACAACAGGGGGATTTCCTGGGCATTATAGGCCCCAATGGAGGAGGCAAGACCACTCTGCTCAGGGTTATCCTGGGACTGATAAAGCCCAGCCGGGGGAAAGTTAGCGTTATGGATACTTCCCCCCGGAAAGCCAGGAGATTTGTCGGTTATGTTCCCCAGTACAGTCTTTTTCACCGGGAGTTTCCTGCCAGCGTCTGGGACGTGGTGCTCATGGGGAGGTGTGGGTACAGAGGTGTTTTTCAAAGGTATACTGACCAGGACAGGCGATTAGCTTTACAGGCTCTGGAAACAGTGGAGATGTCTGGTTTTCAGGACAGGCAGATAGGCAAGCTTTCGGGCGGCGAACTGCAGAGGGTTTTCATCGCCAGGGCGCTGGTGCTTGAGCCAAAGCTATTATTGCTTGACGAACCCACCGCCAGCGTGGATACGGCAATGCAGACCGAGTTTTATCAGATTTTGGACAGGCTGAGGCAGAACATGGCGATAGTGCTGGTTTCCCACGATATCGGGGCGGTTTCCGTTTATGTGGATAAAATTGCCTGTCTCAACCGCCGTTTGTTCTACCACGATTCAAAGGAAATAAGTCCTGAAGAACTGGAGGCAGCATACGGGTGTCCGGTTGACCTGATCGCTCATGGTGTTCCTCACCGGGTGCTCAGGAGGCATTGAGCGGATGGGATTTCTGGAAATTATGCGTAATCCTGTTATTGCGGCGCTGCTGGCCAGCGTTGCCTGTGGGGTTATCGGCACCTATGTAGTGGTGAAGAGGATTGTATTCATCAGTGGTGGTATTTCCCATGCTTCTTTTGGTGGCATCGGGTTGGGGTATTTTTTGGGCGTGTATCCTATACTGGGAGCGCTGGTTTTTTCCCTTGTCTCTGCTCTGGGCATGGGGGTGGTGACCAGAAGGGCGAAGTTGCCTGAGGATACTGCTATCGGGATCCTGTGGGCTATAGGAATGGCGGTGGGGATTCTCTTTGTTTTTTTGACGCCGGGCTATGCCCCTGACCTTATGAGCTATCTGTTTGGCGATATTTTGTTCGTCTCTGCTCTGGACATCCGGATGATGTTGGTGCTGGATGCCGTTATAGCGTTAACGGTATTCTTGCTCTACAAGGAATTCTTGAGCATTTCTTTTGACGAAGGGTTTGGAGAGGCTTCCGGCATACCTGTGGAACGTTTGTACCTCGTGCTTCTTTGCCTGGTGGCAGTAACGGTAGTGGCACTGATACGGGTCGTGGGTATTGTTATGGTCATCGCTTTGTTAACTATTCCGGCGGCGACAGCGAGACAATTCACCCATAGCCTGCGGAAAATGATGGCTCTTTCTGTTTTTTTAAGTTGCGTTTTCACTTTATGCGGGTTAGGGTTATCATACTTGCTTGACTGGCCAACAGGTGCCACCATCATTCTTGTGGGGGGTCTCATGTTCCTCGTTTCCTGGGGAATCGTGGATTTGAGGCGGAAAAAGCGAAAATACGTTTCTGTGTGATGGAGGAAAATTACCTGGCATGCTAGGAATAGAGAAGGGAATACTCAAGAGCAGGCAGTCCTGGTTCGGGAAGGTGGCTCGTTTGTTTGAGCGGGAGCTCATTGAGGACGGAGTATGGGATGATTTAGAGGAACTGTTGATCTCTGCCGATGTTGGTATGGAAACTGCGGCCAAACTGGTGGAAAGTACCAGGCAGCGTGTATCCCGGGAAAAAATAGCGGATGTTTGGCAGGTGCGTGCCGTGCTGAAAGATGAAATGATAAAAGTGCTGGATGTTCCCCGCAGGGAGATCGATATGAAGGCGAGGCCGCAGGTTATCCTGGTTGCTGGAGTAAATGGTTCGGGAAAGACGACGAGCGTTGCTAAATTGGCTTATGAAGCTACTTCTCAGGGCAAAAAGGTAATACTGGCCGCGGCCGATACTTTCAGGGCGGCGGCCAGCGAGCAGCTTAAATACTGGGGAGGACAGGTTGGTGCCGAAGTTATCGCTCATCGTCCCGGAGGTGATCCGGGTGCTGTGGTTTTTGACGCTATGGAGGCGGCCGGAAGCAGGAATGCGGATATGGTGATCGTGGACACGGCGGGGCGTCTGCATACCAGGTCTAATCTCATGGAAGAATTGAAAAAAATAAAGAGGGTAATATCCAGGTTTGATTTTGCTGCTCCGCCCGAGGTGGTACTGGTCATGGACGCCACCACTGGTCAGAACGGCCTGGTTCAGGCACGGCAATTTGCCATGGCAATTGATGTAACGAACATCCTGTTAACAAAACTGGACGGTACGGCTAAGGGAGGAATAATTTTTGCTATTTGTGCTGAGCTTAAAATACCGATTGCTTATATTGGCGTCGGAGAGGGTTTGCAGGATATGCTTCCTTTTGTCCCCGAAACTTTTGTGGAGGCTATCCTGGCTTGACTGAGCTACAAAATGGGAAATAGCGTGTGCTGGCAGCTCGCTTTTTGCGCTATCGGTGATTTACAATTGGTGGCTTATACTGGTTGAGGAGATCGCATGGAGAATAACATTGAGAAGCAGGTCATGAAAAAGGGCAGTGGAATGCCGCTGGAAGACGGAACGTTATACAGTCGGAGTAGAGGGCTTGAGCCCTTTTCTGTTCCTTCGCTTGACGACTATGCTGCCGTAGTAGGGGAAGAACAGATACGGAAATTGGAAAAACTGGCGGAGAGGCTCAGGGGATTAAAGATACTGGAAATCAATTCGACGGCGGTGGGGGGTGGAGTGGCCGAGATGCTCTATTCTCAAGTTCCTTTTCTGAACCAACTGGGCATAGAGGACGAATGGTGGGTCTTACAGGGCAATGAGCAATTCTTCAGTATGACCAAGACTATGCACAATCTTCTGCAGGGGAAGGAAGGGAAGCTTTCCTCGGATATGACGCAGATCTATCTTAAAACACTGCGGGAGAACGCAGATATTTACCGTCAGAATTACGAACGGTATAAACCGGATGTGGTGATCGCTCATGACCCCCAGCCGCTCGGGCTGGCTCGTCATTTAAAAGGCGAAGGAGATAAGTGGGTCTGGAGAGTTCATATAGATATGGAAGAAGAGGCTTTTGAAGCCAACCCTGCTTTGTGGGATTTTGTTAATAGCGGTGGCTGTCTTTACGACGCCGCCATTTTTTCCGGTGCTCATTATGTGGTGTACCGCTGGCCGTTTGTGAAATATATTGTTCCTCCCTTCATTGATCCCCTTTCTCCCAAGAATAGAGGGATGAGTTTTGATGAAATCAGTAAAGTACTGGAGAAGTACGGGCTGGATCCGAATGTTCCATTGCTGGTGCAGGTAGGCAGGTTTGACCCATGGAAGGGGATTGATCTGAGTGTAAAGGCTTACAAGCATGTCAGAAAGGAAGAAAAATGTCAGTTGGTTATCGCGGGTAATATGGCAGCCGATGACCCCGAAGGAGAGAGGATATTCGAGCGAATTTGCGAGGAAACAAAAGATGAACCTGGCATTCACCTTCTCAGATTGCCTGATGACGTGAATGAGAATGCCCTGGAGGTGAATGCGCTGCAAAGAGCGGCACGGGTAATATTACAGCCCTCTAGTAAAGAAGGTTTCGGATTGGTTATTACCGAAGCTATGTGGAAAAGAAAACCGGTGATTACCAGGGAGGTGGGGTCTATCTCGTTGCAGATCAAGGGAGGGGAGACGGGTTTCTTTGTTAATTCCGCTAAAAAAGCAGCTAAAAGAATAATGTGCCTCTTACAGGAGAAAAGAGAGGCAGAAATGGTGGGGAATAAAGCTCATGATTATGTGAAAAAATGTTTCCTGATGCCGGACAGGGTGGCTGATTATCTTAGGATTGCTGATTATTTAGTCAATAACAAGCTGAGCGACGACTCTATAATCAGTTTCTACCCCTGGTTTAAGTTGCCAAGAAGGAAAGCGAATGCTTGTTCTCGGCGTTAATCCTGTTGCCTTTTCTATCGGCTCTCACGATGTGAGGTGGTACGGCATAATAGTCGCCATAGCGGTCATAATCTTACTGGCGATTATTTTTCGGGAAGCGGGTAAGCAGGGGTTCCCCCTAGATTTTTTGAACAGCCTTTTTTTGTGGGGGATTGGTGGTGGTTTTATTTGTGCCAGGCTGGTTCACGTTATCGATCATTGGAGCTATTACGTATCTCATCCTGGCAGCATTCTGGGATTAGAAGGTATGGGGCTTTATGGGGCTATCGCCGGGGCGATACTGGGGGCGTGGGTCTACACCAGAATAAAGAAAGTCCCCTTCTCCAAGCTGGTGGTTGTGGCCGATGCCCTTGCCGTGGGGGCGCCTCTGGCACAGGCTATAGGACGGCTTGGTTGCACGATAAATGGCTGCTGTTATGGTACTCTTGCTCCTGGCCTGTCGTGGGCGGTAGTTTATACTCACCCGAACAGTTTTGCCCCTTTAGGGGTTCCTCTGCATCCCGCACAGATTTATTTCGTGCTGTGGAACCTGGTAGTTTTTGCCATTGTATGGCATATGCGCGGGCGGCTTAAGCCGCGGGGCTCGCTCTTTTTCCTGTATCTCTGCCTTTATGCCGCTGGCGACTTTGCTTTGAGGTTTTTCCGTTATGCTGATACATCTTATGCTCTGGGTTTGCAGCAGGCTCAGATTATCAGCTTGATAATACTGGCGGTGGCTTTACCGGTGCTTATTATCAGGATGAAGAAATTTCGCCAGGCGTGTATCACCGAAGGGGAATAATTTACCGGGAATTCTTTTTCTGCACTGACGGAGCGAAGGCACAAAGACTGAGGGAAAGAACTTCCTCTCCGCGCCACTGGCTTACCTTAAGGTTATATACGATATCTAT
>JAUWOK010000019.1 GCA_030612165.1 Dehalococcoidia bacterium | reverse complement strand
GATTATCAATAGGAGGAAACTTTCCTTCGAATTCAATACGCAAGAGCGGGAGCATCTGGGCTGCGGCGATGCCGAAGTACAGGCTGGCGGAGGCCGGCACAGGCTCTTTCTCTTCTGACTCTATTCTAATTGAAAAATGAGCCTAAATAAAAGAGCTTCAGGCAACGCGGCTAGCAAATCTTGAGATTTGCTGAAAGAGATTGGAACGAGCTTTCACCATCCTTTCTGCAAATTGATTATCGCTCATTTGATTAGCAATTGTCTCCAGTTTTTCAAAGGTTACGCCGGGGCACAGGTAACTCTCAGCCTGGGGCAAAGATTTCAGCCTTTCATAGGGTGTCCTCACCATCTTATAAGGATAAGTCTTCCTGATCTTACCTTTATGGTCGATAACAGACACCGGAAAGAAACAGGGCCGGTGGAAATTGATATACGGATTTAGATAGTCTCTGTGATACTCATTAAGCAATTTGGCGCATGTTTGTGGGATATAAGCATATCCCAGGTTTTTACGTATCACTGAGCCATTCTTGGTCTCCACCAGGCCGTTATCGTCAGGATGCCTGGGCCTTGATCTGGTGAAACGAATTAACATTTTGTTCAACAGCCTGGCTACTATATGGTTTACAAATTCTGACCCATTATCAGAGTGAAACCCCCGGATGATAAAGGGGAACCCTGCCAACATGATTTCCAGTACCGGCACCAGATAAGCTTCTGATATCCTTCCCACCGAGGCTACGATTTCCCACTGCGCAATCTCATCCACGGCATTGATATGATATACCCCTTTCTGACCGTTGAGGTTACCCTGGTGAACTGTATCTATCCGGATATGACCGGGCTGCCCCTTCGGCTCCGGCTTCGCCCGCTCGCCAATTTTAGATACGACAGGTTTCGTCTTGGTAAATAGTCTGCTCATGCCCCGATAGATGATACTCCTTCGCAGATTGTATAAATGGGCTACAGATATCCGGGAAATATTCCCGAACTCAGCGTGTCCATAAACCTCATATTCCCTCTCCATAACCTTCTTCCCCCGATAAGATCGGGGTTAACCACTCGTGCAATTCGTCGGTTCTGGCTAATAGCCCCACTTCTGATGGGGTATACTTCCTGGGAAAGCAGTGTCTCCTGTATCGCGTTCTCCTTAACCTCCCCGTCCGTTTGTACTCCGCTATCAGTCTGGATACCTGTGACCTGGAGTATCCTGTGACCTTCTGTATGTCCCGACCCTGTCGGGATCACCCCTTTCTCAGCTCTCTTAATACGATGATAGCTAAACCTTATCAGCACCTCCTCTATCCAGTTGTATTTCTCTTTGGCCGTTACGCCCCTGAACTCTACCGCCTCACTCCCCTCCATAAACTGCCTTACTTGCTCTACCGTCTGTAATTGTTCGTCGTTCATGATCAGTCGCATGTCCCAATCATAAACGAGCTGCCTTACTCCTTCAGGCTTATCTTGTGTTAGAAATCAATACCTTCTCCAGGCTCATCTTGTATTGGAAGAGACTCAGGATTGTATCTAGCAGGCAAACAGGATATACTACGTTCAGTTTTGTAAAGGCGTGTTTGTGTGGTTGGGCTCTGTTTGTATTTAGATCATGGTTAAGGTAGGAATTCCTCGCTCCCTGCTCTATTATCAGTATTATCCTATGTGGAGGAAGTTTTTTGAGGAACTGGGAGCAGAAACAGTGGTGTCTCCAGTAACCAACGAAGCTATTCTACTCTCGGGTAGTTCGCGGACAGCATCTGAAACTTGCCTTCCTGTAAAGATTTTCGTGGGCCATGTTCTTTATTTGGCAAATAAATGTGACTTCATGTTCATCCCTGCCGTGCGCAGTATAGGAGGCAAGATTTATAACTGCTCTAAATTTTTGGGGCTTCCTGATATTACCCGGGCTGTGGTGCCGGAAAGTCCTGTTATCCTTGATCCGGAGATAGATCTCAGCAGAGGGCAGGGCAATTTTTTAAAAACTATTTATGCCCTGGGCAATCATTTTACCCCTGATCGCAAGCGTATTAAAGCGGCGCTGGAGGAAGCCCGGAAAGCTAACCTGGTCTACCGGGAACGAATGGTTTCCCTGAAGCTTACTGCAGTTGAAGTTATTGGCGAGGAAAGCAGGAATGGCAATGTGGAAGCGGAGGCGCCTTTATCTTCTTGCTTGACTATTGCTGTATTGGGGCATCCCTATGTTCTTCATGATGACCATCTCAATCATCGGCTCCTCTCGCGGTTACGGACGATGGGGGTTGAGATTCTCACCGCGGAGATGGTGGAGCAGGAGAAGCTCGATGCCGCAATGGCCAGATTAGTTGGAAAAGCGCACTGGACGTTTGAGTCGGATATAATTGGCATGGGGGGATATTGTTTGGAGAGGGGAGTTGATGGCATTATCAGTGCTTCTGTGTTTGGTTGTGGCCCGGATTCGATGATGGTTAGTGTAATACGGCATCGCGCCAGGGAACTTGATGTTCCTTTTTTGTCTCTTAGCCTGGATGAACATGCCAGCGAGGTGGGTATAGTTACCAGATTAGAGGCTTTTCTGGATATGATCGGGAGAAGGAAGAGAATTTGCGTGTAAGCTTTCCCAATTTCAGTAATATTCACGTCGTGATAAAGGCTGTGGCACGGAAATTGGGTGTGACGGAAGGGGAATTGGTAGTGCCGCCTCCAACTACCCAGAAGACGCTAGATCTGGGTGTCAAATATTCGCCGGCGGAAGCCTGCTTACCTTTCAAGCTCACTTTGGGCAACTTGATTGAAGCCTGCGAAATGGGAGCAGATACTTTGCTTCAGGCGAGGGGTACTGGTATTTGTCGTCTGGGCTACTATGCTAAAGTTCAGGAACAGATTCTTGGTGATCTGGGCTATAATGCGCGTTTTCTCACCTATGACGTTTCTCGTAATAAGCTTGTTGGCATATTCTCGCTGATGAAGAATTTGAGAGGTGCTAATTGGTTCAGGGATATTCCTGCTCTTCATTTTGGTATGAGTAAGCTTTTTAGTTTGGATAGGATAGACAAAGTAGTGCGGCATACCAGGGCGGTGGAGAGAGAACGGGGGGGGGCCAATCGGATTTACAAAGAGGCGATCGCGAGCATTGACGGAGCAGAAAATGGACGTGAAGTGAAGCGATTAACCAGAAAATATATTGGCAGGCTTAATAGTGTTGCCAAAGATCCCAGGGCTCGTCCTGTCAAAATAGGCGTAACAGGGGAAATTTATGTTGTTCTGGAGCCTTTTGCCAACATGGACCTGGAAATGGAAATGGGCAAATTGGGAGTGCAGGTGGAGCGCACGCTCAGTCTTTCCAGGTGGGTGAAGTATAGCCTGTTTCTCAATCCTCTGGGAATTGACGAGTGGAAGGATGTTCGTAAAGCTGCTATGCCTTATCTCAAGCGTGATGTGGGGGGAGATGGTTGGGAATCAGTGGGCGAGAAGGTATTTCATTCCCGGGAATATGACGGATTGGTGCATGTTGCCCCTTTTACCTGCATGCCGGAGATAGTGGCAGAGAATATTATGCCTTCCACGAAGGAGGATCTCCCTGTTTTATCTCTGGTATTTGATGAGCAAATGGGAAAGCAGGGCATGATAACCAGGCTTGAAGCGTTTGTCGACCTGCTAAAATTCAGAAGAAGGAGCAGAGAAAAACATGAGAACTTTTCTGGGTGTTGACGTTGGTTCGGTTACTACTAAGCTGGCATTGATTGATGAGGGTAACCAGCTTATAGCGTCTATTTATCTGCGGACACAGGGGAAGCCGATAGAGATGATTCAGGACGGCCTCAAGGAAATAGAAAAACGGATGCCGCCTGGCAGTGAAATTTATGGGCTGGCTACTACAGGCAGCGCCCGTTATCTGGCCGGGGTTGTTCTCGGTGCCGACCTGATCAAAAATGAGATTACCAGCCATGCGGTTGCTGCCATGCATCATGTGCCTGACGTGCAGACTGTGGTTGAGATTGGGGGGCAGGACAGCAAGATCATTATCATTCGCGACGGAGTGGTGGTTGATTTCGGTATGAACACGGTATGCGCTGCTGGCACGGGCAGTTTTCTTGATCATCAGGCCGCGCGTTTAGATGTGAAGATCGAGGACTTTGGTGGATATGCTCTAGAAAGTGAGATGCCAGTGCGCATTGCCGGGAGGTGTACCGTTTTTGCTGAATCAGATATGATTCATAAACAACAGATGGGACATCGAACTCAGGATATCATTTATGGACTGTGCCAGGCTCTGGTGCGCAATTATCTAAATAACGTGGCTCTGGGGAAGGAAATTTTACCTCCTGTAGTTTTCCAGGGAGGAGTTGCTTTTAATCAGGGGATTGTTCGGGCACTTGATGAAGGATTGAAAACCCACGTTAGTGTTCCTTCCAATCACGAGCTTATGGGAGCAATTGGTGCTGCATTGCTGGTGCACGAAGAAGTCGAAGTCGAAGGAATAGAAACCAGATTTAAGGGATTTGATATCATTCAGATGGACTTTCAGACTTCTTCTTTTGAGTGTGGGAGGTGTCCTAATAATTGTGAAATTGCGCAACTCGCTATGAATGGCAGGATTCTGGCCAGGTGGGGTGGGCGTTGCGGTCGGTGGGAAAAGGTGATAGAGGAAGAGCTTACAATATCGTGAAATTAACGCCGATCAGGGTATAATTAAAGAAAGTCGCGGTTCGGAAATATCGGGCATGCTTTTTGGGGCAGGTCGTGTTTGTCACAGATAGCGGGGCTGCAGAGGTATGTCAGCCGAGGGATTTCTGGATCGATTTTGAGTACAAGTGGCGAATTTGTTTTTTGAAAACAGGAGAGGAAGAAAATGAAAGTTATTTTACTGAAGGATATTTCCGGTAAGGGCAAAGCGGGAGAGTTGATAGAAGTGGCTGAAGGTCATGGCAGAAATTTTCTCTTGCCGCGTGGCCTGGCATTAGTGGCCGTACCAGGAGTGATGAAAGAAGCGCAGAGGAAGATCCAGAAGGAAGAAAAAAGAAGAGATCAGGAGAGGGAGGGATTACTTGAGTTAGCCAGGCGTATAGAGGGAATTGAAGTGAAACTTCAGGTTCGCACAGGTGAAGATGATCGCCTTTTTGGGTCTGTCACGGCTGCCGACGTAGCAGAAGAGCTCAGCCGCATGGTGAATTTTCCTATTGATAAAAGAAAGGTGGAGCTAGATAAAACTCTGCGGCAAGCGGGTAGTTATGAGGTGTCTGTTAAGCTTGCTCAGCAATTAGAGCCTGTGGTCAGGGTGATTATTGAGTCAGTGGAGGTCTAAAAATGACCAGTGAAAAAGCGCCTCCTCATGACGCGGGGGCGGAAGAGGCGACGATCGGATCTTTGCTCGTTGATCCTGATGCTATGTTGAAAGTTGCTACTTTTCTTAATCCAGAGGATTTTTTTCAAGAAACGAATCAGTGGATCTATCGAGCTTGCCTCTCTCTTTATCAGCGTGACGAGATAATTAATCAGATTACCGTGGCTCACGAGTTGATACGGCAGGAGAAGCTGGAGCGGGGTGGGGGAGTCTCCTATTTAAGCTATCTGGTATCAGTGGTGCCCACGTCTCTGCATGTGGAGCACTATGCTCGCATAGTATTCAATATGGCGCTGATGCGGAAGTTGATCGCTGCTGGTGCACAGATAGCGGCTATTGGCTACGAGGCGGCACCGGACGTGGATGCCAGTTTCAGTCGCGCAGAGGATGTTCTTTTTCAGGTACGGAAGGACCCGGGAAACAGAAACTTCGTTTTGTTGCGTGACGCCCTAGGGCAGTACTTTGAACAGGGAGAAGAATCCCAGGAGAAACAGGCGGGGCAGATACCTCATGTTTTAACAGGTTTTGCTGGCATAGATGATTTACTGGGGGGATTACAGCGTTCCGATCTGGTTATCCTGGCTGCCAGGCCCAGCATGGGTAAAACAAGTTTAGCTTTAAATATTGCCCGGAATACTGCTCTTTCCCAGAAGGCTTGTGTCGTGATATTTAGCCTGGAGACGTCCTGTGAGGCGATGGTGCATCGTCTTTTGTCCAGTGAAACAGGGATAGATTCCAGGGCAATCAATCTGAGACAATTTACCGACCAGAACGAGGCGGCGCTTATGAAGGCGAGCGGAGTACTGTCCGAAGCGGCAATATATATCGACGACTCCTCACAACCGCGTGTTCTGGACATGAGGAGTAAGGCGCGGCGGCTGCATTTTGAACATGGGATTGATTTGATTATTATTGACTATTTGCAGTTGATCTCTGGTACTGGCAAGTACGAAAACAGGGTACAGGAAATGTCCGCTATTACGCGTTCTTTGAAGATGTTGGCGAGGGAACTGAATGTACCGGTGCTGGTTATATCACAGCTCAGCAGGGCAGTGGAGTGGCGGGCGTCACATGTGCCTCAACTTGCTGACCTGCGGGATAGTGGCAGTATAGAACAGGATGCTGATATCGTTCTTTTTGTTTACAGGGAAGAGCTGTATTGCAAAACTCTTGAAGAATGGGAAAAGACACACGGCGATCTTGACAGGCAGCCTTACCCCCGGGGCATTGCTGAAGTTGTTGTAGCCAAGCATCGTAATGGTCCCCTGGGGCAGGTAAAGCTTCGTTTCTCGGCCAGCACTGCTAAATTTGAGAACCTGGGAACCGAACCACTTCCTTTATCCTGATGGTAGGGAGGTAGAGCAACGAATGGATAAACGATTTTCTGATTTTGAGGGAGAGAAGAAGCCTATGTTTCTGCCGGCAGTTTTTATGGCTGAAATATTATCTGAGGTCGATGATCTTGACGAATTGAAAGTAATCCTGACTATTTTTTATCTGGCGCACGATGAGCATGGCAAATGGTGCGTTGCGCGTGAAGAGATTAAGTCTTCCGGTATTCTGAGAATGGAAGAGGGTGTCCTTGCTGGAGCGCTGGTCAGGGCCACAGAACACGGCATAATTTCTGGAAGAATGTTGGGAATTGACGACAAATCCGCAGAAAGCTACTACGTTAACATGGGAATTTCGAGAGGGCGTGACAGAAGCGGTCTTTCTGTAGAGGCGCAGGGAGTTCCCTCTGCCGGCGAAGAGCCTCTTGACCAACCTCAGGCAGCGATTTTTGCGCTTTATGAGCGGAATATAGGGTTAATAACGCCTATGGTTGCTGAAAAGTTAAAAGAGGCGGAAAAGCTTTATCCCGCAGAGTGGATAGAGGATGTTTTTAAGGAAGCGGCTGCAGCAAACAAACGCAGCTGGGAGTATATTGTAAGTATTCTTAAGCGCTGGGAGAGAGAGGGCAAGAAGAGTGGAACACATAAACGAGGTGCTGAAAAAGACGCCGTTGACAAATATGTCAAAGGCAAATACGGGCACATGGTCAAAAGATAAAAAAGCTGCCTCTCAATCAGAAAGGACGGAGCAAAAGTGTTCTCTCTGCGGGGGGGTAGGGTTTGTCCATCCTCTTTTGCCTTCCGGCCAGCCTGATTTTGGCCAGATTATCCCCTGTCGCTGTATTGAAGGCGATCTGCACAGGGAACAGGTAAATCATCTGGCAAAGCATAGCAATATCGGCTTGTTTTCTCATATCACTTTCGATAGTCTGTCGGTTTTGGAGCAGAAAAAGGGGAAAATGGGGGAGCATTTTTCTTCTGCGCTCCAGGCAGCAAGAAGTTTTGCCGATGATCCCCGGGGGTGGCTGATGTTTTGCGGCCCTGCCGGTTGTGGTAAAACTCACCTGGCCTGTTCTATAGCCAATCATCGCTTGAGCCTGGGGCAGGCGGCCTTTTATATCAGCACGTCCGATCTTCTGGACCATCTCCGCTCCGCTTTTAGCCCGGCGAGTGATATTGCCTACGATGAGTTGTTCGAACGCATCAAAAACATACAGTTGCTGGTTCTCGATGATTTTGGCGTAGAGAGCCCTACTCCCTGGGCGAAGGAGAAGCTTATTCAGCTTCTTAATCATCGTTTCCATGCTATGTTGCCCACTGTGGTTGTTACCGATGTGCGTTTGGAGAAAATGGATGAGCGATTGCAGGCATTTTTCGCGGACGACGATTTTTGCCGGGTCTGTTTTATAGGGCAAAGTTCATCTTTGCGGGACATGGATGGCCTGCAACTGGCACTTTTAAAAAGCATGACCTTTGCTACTTTTGACTACAAGCGCTTGAATCTTCCTCCGGAGCAGCGTCAAAATTTAGAGCAGGCATTTCGCCTGGCGCAGGAGTTTGCGCGTAGCCCGGAAGGATGGTTAATATTTCAGGGCGTTAATGGCTGTGGCAAGACTCACCTGGCGGCGGCTATCGCCAATGACAGGGTATCACGAGGAGAACCTGTTTTTTTTATCGTGGTTCCAGATCTCCTTGACCATTTACGCGCTACCTATGGTGCCGGCAGCCAGTTATCTTATGATGATCTTTTTGAGAGCATTAAAAAGAGCCCCGTGCTGGTGCTCGATGATTTTGGAGAGCAGGCGGCTACTCCCTGGGCGCAGGAAAAGCTTTATCAATTAATCAACTATCGGTACAATGCGCGTTTCCCCACGGTGGTTACCATGTGTTCTTCTTTGGACGAGATCGAAAATCGTTTCAGTTCGCGCATGGTAGATCCCAGGTTGAGCTGTGTTTTCAATATTATCGCCCCTGATTATCGTGGCGATGTTGGCAGTTCTGGAAGGAAGACGCATCGCCGATGACCGTTGGTGGCATTTTTCTGATAGTAGGCGGCTATTTTTGGGGTGCGCTTCCCTTTTCTCTGTCGCTGGCGAAGAAAAAAAGAGTTTGTTTGGTTCCTGGAGACGATGTACATATTGCCTTATTGCGGCAGGTGGGGGATAAAGCGGCTGTTCTGGCGGTTTTCGTGGACATTATGAAAGGCGCTCTCCTGATGCTTATCGGCTTTGGTCTCGATTTGTCGGTGCTGGCGGTCTCTCTGGCCGGGGTAGTTGTGGTGGTGGGGCAGATGTGGCCTCCTCACGGCTGCTTTGGCGAAAAGGGAAACTCGGTCGGTGCGGGCGTGCTGATCGTCCTGTCTCTGGTTTATGGGGCATATTACATTCTATTTGCGCTAGTTTTTTTTGCCGCAGGATTTGGCATAAGGTATATAGTGCACAGGCGTGACAGAGAGCATGGCGCCGCCCATCCTTTATCTCTGTCCTTGCCACTGGGAATGCTCCTGGGGTTTGCTTCTGCCCCGGTGTTCTCCTGGCTTTCCGGGCAGCCGTGGGGTATGACCCTGGGCTTTGCCCTGTTATTCATCATCATCGTGCTGAGACGCTTGACAGCCAATCTCAGGGCGGACATCGCAGCAAACAGCGATATCTCTCTTTCACGAATACTGGTGAACCGGTTTTTCTTTGACCAGACGATTCCCGGGCAAGGGTGATTTTCTTGAGAAAAGGGGCAGGTCCATATTAGCGGAGGACGCTAATTCAGTGTGCTACTGTTTTCGGGGGTAAGGTCACAGGCTACACAGGAGAAACTCAGGCGAATGGCTAAAGCCTACATGGATGGCCTCTTTCTGGATGAAGAATACCACCGGCAGAAGAAGCCGGAAAGTTAATCATGAACCTGCCCAGGTATGGAACGAGGCAAATCTTGAAGAACGAAGGAAGCTATTGCTCACTATGCTGGATGCCGTTTACGTCGATGCTAAACAGACCAAGTCTATTGTGGCCATAAAACCGAAGCCGCCTTTTAAACCTGTCTTCCAGGTGGCGGCTTCGCGCGAAGGAGCTGATATCCATATCTTAAATGAGCCTCTCAACGGCTCATCTGTGTTTCTGGTGGAGGCGGGGGAGAGTCGAACTCCCCGTCCAGAAGAGAGTTGCCAGAATATTCTACAAGCTTAGTCAGCTCCCTATTTCTCGTCTGGCTTTTGTCTGCTGACCGAGTCCAGCCAGACCAACCAATCTTTCTTAAACGGCTCTTATTGGTGTCAGAGCTGTTGCACCCCGATTTTTTGTCACCCAATCCCAACCCACCGGGGGGAGGTCAAGCTGGATGTGCAGCTATTTAAGCTGCGACGAATTCAGGTTCGCCAATTATGTTTTGCCGCTTGTTTTATGAGGTGAGCGGCATCCTCAGCCTGCGATTCTGTAGGCTGTCTCCTGTCGAAACCACGCGCCCCCGTGATTCCTGGTTACTTTTTCTGCTCCTTACCTCCCGGCGTGTTTCAACGCCCGTTCCATTTCTCTGTCTGTCTCCCGGCGAGCAATGGATTCCCGCTTGTCGTAGAGTTTTTTGCCCCGTGCAATGCCTAACTCCACTTTGGCAACTCCATTTCTAATATACAACTTGAGTGGCACTAAGGTCAAACCTTTCTGCTTTGTCTTGTCTGTCAGGTTCTCCAGCTGTTCTCTGTGCACGAGCAGCTTGCGCGGGCGAGTGGGTTCATGGGTGTTGTAACTGGCGGCATCGTAATGGGCGATGTGGCAGTTCTGGAGCCATAGCTCTCCTTTCTCCACCCGGGCGTAAGCATCCTGCAGATTCGCCCTGCCCTGCCGTATAGACTTGATCTCAGAACCTTTGAGAGCAATGCCTGCCTCAATGCTTTCCAGAACATGATAGTCGTGATAAGCTTTGCGATTAAGGCTTATCGTTTTCTGTTCTTTTGCCACGGGAAAATTCTATCATTGAGAGGTAGAACAAACAATCTGCCAGGGAGGGATTGTTCGCATGAAGCAAATTACGGATAAACTTTATCGGGGCATTATCGTCTTTTTGATTGTCGTCGTGGTGGGAGGAGGCGTGGTTCTGGCGCTGGAGCGCAGAGATGTTCAACCCGTGGAAATCGCTCTTTCCTCCAGCACTCTCCCCGGAGGAAACGGCGAGGTTTATGTCGAGGGTGCCGTGCAGTACCCCGGCGCATATTTATTAAAAGAGGAAGACACCTTGCAGTCTATACTGATGATCGCAGGTGTTGAGCAAGATGCGGATATTGACCACATCGGGGTTTATGTGCCGCGGCAGGGCGAGAGAGAACGCCCGCAAAAAGTGGATATAAACAGGGCAGAAACATGGCTCCTGACTGCTCTTCCTGGTGTGGGGGATGTTCTGGCGGAGCGAATCGTGGATTATCGTCGGGAGCATGGCTCATTTAAGCGAGTTGAAGATTTATGTATGGTGAAAGGTATCAGCGAGGCGACGCTGGAGAAGATAAAAGAGTATATCGCCGTATTGGATGAAAGTACTTTTTAATGTGGCTCTTCTATATCAGTTGTGCCTGGGTGGCGGGAATATTCCTGGGGGCAAAAGTTGCTTTACCCGCCGCCGGTTTACTTGTCGGGCTGGTTCCTTTTCTGTTGGCCTTTTTATGTCCTCGCCGACGCAGAATGCTGGTAATGGTCGGGATTTGCTTTGTCGTGTTTGCGCTCGGCCTATTTCGTTGCTCTTTTTCTTCTGGCGGAGAACCTTCTCTTAATTTTTATAACGATACGGGGCGGGTGATTGTGGCGGGTGTGGTTTCAGAGGAGCCACAAACCAGTGGGAACTCTTCTACATTGGTTCTGGACGCAAAGCAAGTAACTGTTGCCGCCTGCGAGGAAAAAGTTACGGGGAAGGTGCTGGTTTGGGTATCCAGATATCCCTCTTATCATTACGGAGATGAGCTTAGGATAAGCGGAGAGATGGAAACACCTCCCGTTTTTGAAGGGTTTGACTACAGAGAGCACCTGGCCTGCCGGGAGATTTATTCTGTCGTTTATTATCCCGGTGTGGAACTCCTGGGGCAGAACGAAGGCTTTGCCCCTCTGGGAGGGCTTTATTCCCTGCGGGAAAAGCTTTCTGATTCTCTGTCCAGTGCCCTCCCTGAGCCGCAGTGCTCCCTGGCTCAGGGTATCCTGCTGGGCGACAGAACGAATATACCTGATTCCATTACGGGCACCTTTTCCCGGGCGGGAACTATGCACTTGCTGGCTATTTCCGGGTTGCACATTGGCATCATCGCCGGCATATTTCTCAGTCTGGGTATCTTTATTTTCGGTAAGCAGCGCTCGTTCTATATCTGGTTCGCTCTTCTGGCTGTCTGGCTTTATGTGGTGCTGGCGGGAATGCGTCCTCCTGTGGTACGGGGAGCAATCATGGGCAGCCTTTTTTTGCTGGCTGAATACCTGGGACGGCAGCGCAGTGCTATAACTGCCCTGGGCTTTACCGCGGCGGTAATGGTGGCTATTCATCCTCACATATTATGGGAGGTTTCCTTCCAACTCAGTTTCCTGGCTATGGCGGGGATTATTTATTTCTTTCCCCATTTTCGTTCGCCAAAGGGGAGGAGTGTCGTTTCTGTGGTTGGTGGTGGGGGAAGGTTGGCGGACGTCCGCAATATGGTCGATGATAGTTTTGCTGTGAGTTTGTCGGCGATTATAGCCGTTTGGCCGGTTATTGCCTATAATTTTGGTGTCATCTCTCTGGTGGGCCTGCCGGCAACTTTTCTTTCTCTGCTTGCTGTACCCTGTATTATCGTCGCCGCGGCACTGGTTGCTTTTAGCGGGCTTTTTCTGCCGCTTTTATCCCAGGTGCTGGGCTGGGTGGCGTGGTTCTTTCTTGGTTACTTGATGCTGGTGTCGCAATGTTTTGATGCTTTGCCTCTTTCCTCCCTGCAGATAGGAAGTTTTTCGACCCGGCTGGTGTGGGGTTATTACGTTGTACTTGCTGTGGTAGTGGGCTGTTTGGAGTTGAAAGGCAGAAAAGGGTGGTCTCTGGTGAATTTGCGTTCGCAGGGGGAAAGATGAGCAAGATTTCTGGTTTGCCGCGCCTGCGATTCTCCGAGAGATGGAGCGTAATAATTCTTCTGGCGGCGGGTATCCTTATGTGGGCGATGGTTTTTTCCCAGCCTGACGGCAGGCTGCATGTGACCTTTCTGGACGTGGGGCAGGGGGATGCTATTTTGATCCAAACGCCTGATGGACAGAATGTACTGGTTGATGGTGGCCCTGACCCGCAGGCGATAAGCCTGGCGCTGAGTGAGGCGCTTCCTTTCTGGGAAAGGACGATTGACCTGGTGGTAGCTACTCAACCTCAGGCTGATCACATTACTGGTCTGGTGGAGGTGCTTCAGTGGTATAAGGTGAAAATGGTGTTGGAATCCGGAGTGCCTTATGACTCTGCTGTTTATCAGGAGTGGCGCAGGCTTATTGTGGAAAAACAGATTGAATGTAATGTGGCCAGGGCCGATCAGGTGATTACTCTGGGCGAAGGGGTTACGCTACAGGTGCTCAATCCCTGGTCGGAGTTGTTCCAGGGTACCAGCAGTGACGTGGATAATAATGGGGTGGTGCTGAAGCTAGAGTGGGAAGACGTCAGCTTTCTGCTGACCGCAGATATCAGGAGGGAAACGGAATTCCGTCTTGTGGAGAGGCGGGCAGAGTTGGAGAGTACGGTATTGAAGGTTGCGCATCATGGCAGCAAGACATCCACGGCCAGCCAGTTTCTGGATGTGGTTGCCCCGCAGGTGGCTGTCATTTCGGTAGGGGCGGACAATCATTTTGGTCATCCCAGTCCTGAAGTGCTTGAAAGACTGGCAGGCAAGTTGGGGGAGGAGAATGTTTATCGCACGGATCAGGATGGCACTATTGAATTTGTTACTGATGGCAAAAGGTTATGGGTGCAAGAGCAATGAAAACAGGGGGCAGTCGGGATGCTTTGTGGTTCTGGTGATTTCTGGTGTAAAATCAGGCGATTTATTTTGTAGCGTCTGAGGAGGTATTTTGGCAAAGATTCACTGTTTCGCTCTTGGCAAGGAAGTTGATATCCCTGAAGACTGTCGCAAGGGGTGTCAGTATTTTAGTGTTCAGTCATGCCAGCATCCAAAGACGAGGCGGGTGATTGATGCAGCAGGTTTGTTCTATCTGTATTTTCAGGTGGATTGATATGGGGTAATGTACAAAAGGTCTTGCAAGTTGCCCATGCTGGAGTATAATAATAAGCACCCTTGAAACATTTATTTTAATTTTAAAAGGAGGTGAGTTTCATGGCGAAGTTTCTGTGTTT
>JAUWOK010000006.1 GCA_030612165.1 Dehalococcoidia bacterium | reverse complement strand
AGCTGGATACAGTGCTTACTTCACTAGCCTGGACAAGCAGACACAGGAATCCATTATCCAGAGGACCGAGCAAGTACTGGCTTAAGCAGATCTGCGTTGTATAGCAGTGAAAAGGGGAAGGTTTTAAAGCCTTCCCCTTTTCATAATACCAGGCATGTTTTCGCGACTCGCTTTTTAACAAATAAAAAGGCCGTTATTTTCTCAGCCCAATAGCAGACAGGCGAGTGTAAATTGCTCCTTGCGGGGTGATCTGGCTTTTCATCAGGCTGACTGTTGTGACATCCAGCGGATAATCAATTTCAATATCAGCACTAACCACCCGAGCACCGAAATCCTTTCTTTCCCTGTATAACGTTCCTTCCTTAAGGCGAGCCAGAGTCAGGTGAGGCACAAAAGGGCGATCCTCACGAGGAAAACCTAGAGAGGCAAGAGAGGAATCGATTTTCTGCTGCAACAGGGAGAACGTCTCCACTTCCCCTGCAATACCTATCCAGATGATCAGGGGCTGTTTTAAGCCAGGAAAAGCTCCCAGTTCTCGAAATTCAAGGTGGAAGGGAGAATGTCCTCTGGCTACTTCCTTTATCATTGTTGTCACATCCTCTACCTGCACGGCAGAGATGTTGCCGAGAAATTTAAGTGTAAGATGCAAGTTCTCAGGACTTACCCATTTGATAAATCTGTAGCCATTGCCACCCAGCACATATTTTACCTCGCTTAATTTTCTCTTTGTTTCCTCTGGCAACTCGATGGAAATAAAAGCGCGAATCACCGCTGAAGCAGGTAACATGATTTTTTTGCTCCTTAAGCTCCAAGTAACAGCTTCGCGGCATTTCCTCCCAGTATCCGCTGCTTGTCCTCCGCGGGGATCTCCAGAGATTGAACATGGGAGATTATTCTCTCTTGGGCGATAAGCGGATAATCACTGCCGAAAAGTATCTTGTCCGAGCCTACGAGACTACTGACACAAGAGAAAATCTGTGGTTGGTATAAAAAAATGGTTGCTGCCGTATCGTAAAAGACATTGCTTAATGCTCGGGAAACCTCGGGCATCAGGGCATAAAAGGGAAGTCCTCCTCCCCAGTGTGCGCAAACCAATTTCAGTTCAGGAAATTTGACCAGGAAAGAATAAAGAATATCCGGAGTGATACTACCTTTGCCGCAGTACTGGTGTCCCGCTGGTTCGGAGGAATGGGTGAGAAAGATCATATCGTGCTTTGCCATTATCTCTACCAGGGACGGCATTATCGCCGCATTCACAGGATCGAAGCCCTGCATATCCGACCTCATCTCTCCAAGCCCTCTGGCGCCCGCGCCAATGCAACGCTCCAGTTCTATCAGGGCAACTTCTCCCTCTGCGGGTTGAACACAGCAGAAGCCGCTGAGTCTATCAGGATAGCGCGCTGCCGCTTCCAGGATATAATCGTTAGTTTCCACACAAAGCTCGTGACTGTTCCAGCCAATGTTCAATGCCACGGAATGGTCCACTCCTGCTTCATCCATACTGGCAATAAGCTCTTCGGCCGTCGTCAACCTGGCTTTGGGATTGGCATAAAGCAGGGCAAAACAAGAATCACGCCGGATATATTCCTCCCGTCGCTCCCTGATAGAGGGAGAAAATATATGAGTATGAAAATCTACGATCATCGGCAGTATTATAATCAAATGGAGAGAGGCAACTCAAGGGTTCGAGTGTGGCCCCTTGTAGAATAGACAAAAACGACTCTGATAAATTACAATGCTGTCCACAGGGGAAAATGGAGACTTCAGCGCAAAAAGTTAACCAATTTGATTTGTTTGTCCCGCAGCTTGAGCAAATGAGCAAAAGGCTGCGCCGCCATGTTATTAACATGATAGCCACAGCCAGCAGTGGGCATCCCGGAGGTTCTCTTTCTGCCGCTGACATCGTCACTGCTCTCTATTTCAAAATTTTAAAGCACGATCCACACAATCCTCAGTGGGAGGAGCGTGATCGCTTTATATTGAGCAAGGGACACGCCGCCCCAATATTATATGCGGCGCTGGCTGAATGTGGTTATTTCCCGATAGAAGAACTGGCCACTTTTAGGAAGCTGGGCAGTCGTTTACAGGGGCATACTGATAGAACGTTCACTCCTGGAGTAGAAATGTCCGCCGGATCGTTGGGAATGGGCCTGTCCTGCGCTATCGGCTTTGCACTGTGTGCCAGGCTTGATAGCCGTAAATATAAAACATATGTTCTCTTGGGCGACGGGGAATGTGATGAGGGGCAGGTCTGGGAGGCAGCGCTATCAGCTTCTCAATTTAAGCTGGATAACCTTGTGGCCATTGTTGATTATAACCAGATTCAACTCAGTGGTAGAACTCAAGACATAATGTGCCTTGACCCCTTCGCAAAAAAATGGCAGGCTTTCGGCTGGCATACCGTTGAAATAGACGGGCATGACTTTGACCAGATTATCTCTGCTTTACAGGAAGTCAAGGCAATAAAAGGCAAGCCATCCGTGATTATTGCCCGCACCATTAAGGGCAAGGGGGTAAGTTTTATGGAAAATAATGTGGCTTTTCATGGCAAGCCTCCCTCCCCCGAGGAAACCGACAAAGCTTTAAAGGAACTGGAGTAGCGCATGTCTCAACAGATGCAACCGGATAGCCACACAGCAAAGGTTTCCCTTCGTGAGACCTATGGTAAAACACTGGTGGAGCTGGGCAAGCAGGACAAAAACATCATTGTGTTAGATGCGGATCTGTCACCATCCACCATGACCTGTTTTTTTGCTCAGGAATTTCCCGACCGCTTTTTTGACTGTGGTTTGGCAGAGCAAAACATGATAAGCATCGCTGCCGGCCTGGCAGCCTCTGGAAAAACAGTTTTTGCCAGTACTTTCGCGGTTTTTGCCGCTTGCCGCTGTTTTGATCAGGTGAGGATATGTCTTTCTCAGACAGGCTTAAATGTCAAGGTTGTGGCCACTCATGGGGGTATTACCGTGGGAGAAGACGGCCTATCTCACCAGGCGATAGAAGACCTTTCGCTGTACTGCGCTTTGCCGGGATTTACCGTGATCGTGCCCGCCGACGCCCGCGAGACAGCCGAGGCGGTAAAGGCAGCGGCATCTACTCGAGGGCCTTTTTACATCAGGCTCAGCCGTATCAAGGCGCCAATCATTTATCCAGAAGGTTATGCTTTTACAGTGGGCAAGGCCATAACACTGAGAGAAGGAAACGATGTGTCCATTGTGGCGACAGGCATCATGGTATTCAAAGCGTTAGAAGCGGCAGAAGCCCTGGCCGAGCACGGCATTAACTGCCGTGTGCTTGATATACACACCATCAAGCCGCTAGACGAGGAAACTGTTGCAAAGGCAGCGGCTGAAACCGGCGCTATCGTTGTCGCCGAAGAACACCTGGCGCAGGGAGGATTGGGCAGCCGCGTGGCTCAGGTACTGGCCAGGACAAAACCAGTACCTGTAGAGTTTGTTAACCTTGGTGATAGATATGCTTTATCGGGCAAGGCCGACGAGCTGCTACAGGAATACGGCCTGACTGCCAGGGACATTGAGAAGGCAGCAAAAATCGTGGTCAAAAGAAAATAGGCATTGAACCAAAGAGTTTTCCTGTTCAGAGCTAATTCACAAAACAGATAGCGGTTAACAAAAAGCAGGTTACAATACACTATAACCTGCCCATGCCACAAAGCAAAAAACCAAAAAGACAAACCGAAGTTCTGTCTATTGATACCCTTGGTGGAGCTGAGGGGATTCGAACCCCTGACCTCCTCCGTGCAAGGGAGGCGCTCTCCCAGTTGAGCTACAGCCCCAAAAAGCAACCAGCTATTATAACAAACAAAACGATTTGAGAAGTAATCCTCTTTTGAGTGGAAGGGAACTAATTCCGTTTTAGCACTGGAGCGTGGCGCGGACGGCGGCGGAAGTTCTTTCCAGTGCTTTCTGGCTGGCAGAGAAAATTGCGTTTTGTGCTATGGTGCCGAGAGAGGGATTCGAACCCACACTCCCTTACGGGAAGCGGATTTTAAGTCCGCCGCGTCTACCATTCCGCCATCTCGGCACGGGCTACAATGTCCCCGCGGACTAAGAGAAAAATTTAAAACACGAGAAAGGCGGCGAGCGGAATCGAACCGCTGAATAGGGATTTTGCAGACCCCCGCCTTAACCACTTGGCTACGCCGCCGCATATCTTATGTCGAAAAACTTCGTCCCTGGCGAAGAAATAGTCTGGTGCAAGCTTCGTGGAGCGGAAGACGGGATTCGAACCCGCGACCTCTTCCTTGGCAAGGAAGCGTTCTACCGCTGAACTACTTCCGCTCACAGGCATAAATTCTACCGCCTTTATGTGACACAGGCAAGTTTTCTCTCAGAATTATTTGGTGCCGAGGGGGAGATTTGAACTCCCACAGGCTTACGCCCACCACCCCCTCAAGATGGCGTGTCTACCGATTCCACCACCCCGGCATCATGGCAGGGGCGGCAGGATTCGAACCCACGACCGGCGGTTTTGGAGACCGCTGCTCTACCAACTGAGCTACACCCCTTTGCAGAAAACATTTCATTATATCAAGTACCCCTGGGGCGAATCGAACGCCCGACACGCGGTTTAGGAAACCGCTGCTCTATCCTCTGAGCTACAGGGGCATATTTCCCCTTCCTGAAATATAAATCGCAGTCATTGTAACAATAAAGTGCACTACCTTCAATTTACTATGTTACTGTGATTGTGCATCAATGTCCTGAATTGATCTCTGGTATACTAGCTTGCGTATGCTTAACCACAGGCCGCAGTTGATTGCCATGGATGGCCCGGCGGCATCGGGCAAAAGCAGTGTGGGTTCTCTTTTAGCCCGGCGTTTGGGCTACTCTTTCTTTGATACGGGCGTTATGTATCGAGCGATAACCTGTAAGGCAATTGACCTTAAAGTTTCACTTGAAGATGAAAATAAGCTTTGCCGGTTAGCGGCTTCTATCTGTTTTGCATATGCGAGTTCTCCCGACGGGCATATTATGCTTGTCGTTGACGGTGAAAAGTTTATTCCGGCGTCCCGCGAGACAGGAGCAAATGAACAGGTATCTGTGGTGTCAAAAGTTGCCGGAGTGCGGCGGATACTGGTGACAGAGCAACAAAAGCTGGCTGCTAGAGGGAAACTGATAATGGCTGGCAGGGATATTGGAACGGTAGTTCTTCCGCAAGCGGAACCGAAGTTTTTCTTGACTGCTTCTGCAAAAGAGAGGGCACGACGACGGCAGCTGGAGTTGGCATCCCGCGGCATTCGTGTAGCGTTTGATGCTGTGCTTACTGACCTGTTAATGCGGGATGAATTGGACATGAACAGGGCAGCTTCCCCTCTTAAGCCTGCTGTTGATGCGGTGATAATCAACACTGAAGGGCTTAATCTGGAACAGGTAGTAAACAAAATGTATGGAGTGGTGAAAGGACAATGAGTCTGCTACAGAGATTTGTCCTGGCTGTGGTCGGGATTTTGGCCAGGTGTTTCGTTTCCTGGGAAATCAAAGGGAGGGAAAACATTCCAACAGGTGGAGCGCTCCTGGTGATTTCTAACCATATTCATCTGCTTGATCCTTTCCTGATTGCGCTCAGTTTTCCCAGGTGGGTTTATTTTGTAGCAAAAGAAGAGCTTTTTGAAAATCCCTTGTTGAGGCCTATTATCCGCTGGAGTGGGGCTGTGTCTGCTCCCCGGAGAGGAGGAGTTGCCGATAAGAAAAAAACGGCATTACAGGCCGAGAAAATACTGGAAGAAGGGTTGACTCTGTGTATCTTTCCTGAGGGCAAGAGGAGTGTTGACGCTGAGCTGATTCCTGGCAAGTTTGGGCCTGTGGTAATTTCTGCGCAGACAGGTGCTCTTTTTCTGCCTGTTGGCATCATTGGTACGGAGAAAGCCAGGGGATTAAGCCGGCCCTGGCGGCGCCCACACGCAATCATTAATGTCGGCAAACCTTTCCAGCTTCCCTGTTCTGATACTGGACGGTTGACCAGAAGACAGATGAAAGAGATGACGGATTTGGCGATGAGGAAGATTGCTGAACTTCTGCCCGAAAGCTATAGAGGAGTGTATAAGTAGCGTGAAGATAGAGAAGGCTCAGCATTCAGGGCTCTGTTTTGGCATCAGACGGGCAGTAAGTCTCCTGACATCAGCGGTTCAGGAGTATGGGATGATAGAAACCTTGGGTCCCGTAGTGCATAATCGTCTCCTGGTGGAAAAGCTGGCCGTGTCGGGAATAAAGCCTGTGACGGAAGTAGAGCAAGTAGAGGGTGAAGTGATGGCTATTGCCACTCATGGCGTGGGACCCGGGATATTGTCCCTGGCGAAGGAGCGGCGGCTTCGGGTACTTGATACTACCTGTCCGATAGTCTGTGACGCCCGGAAGGCTATTCAAGATATGGTCGCATCTGATTTTGATATCGTTATTTTTGGGGAGGAGGGGCATTCTGAGGTGGTGGGACTGCTTGGTTGGGCGCAGAATAGGGGCAGGGCGGTTCTTGAGGTCGGCGATTTGAAAAATGCAGGATGGCCAATGCAGCGGCTGGGAATTATCGCGCAGACAACGCAAAGCTATCTTTCTTTTGCCAGGTTTGCTTCGTGCTTAGTGGCTGACTTTTCCAGGGAGGCCAGGGAAATACGGGTGGTAAATACTTTGTGCAGAGAAACTCGCTTGCGGCAGGAAGAGGCTGTGCAGATGGCGGGCAGAAATGAGCTGATGCTTGTGATTGGAGATCATGCCAGTGCTAACACCAGCCGGTTGCTGGGTATATGTTCTGCCGTTACCGAAACACGTCTCGTGGAAACGGCACGGGAGGTAGATATTTCCTGGGTTGCTGACAAACACCGCATCGGGATTGTTTCTGGGACTTCTGCCCCCGACGAGGTTGTGGAAGAGGTGGTCACTTATTTAGGGTCTTTGTGAACAAACAGACAGATTTTTCCTGTATTGATAGCAGGATATATGGTAGTTGGAGCTAACCGATCCGATCACTCAATTTTTTGCCGCCCAGAAGGTGAAGATGGAGGTGAGGAACGACCTGCCCGCCCTGAGAGCCGCAATTTATCGCCAGGCGATAGCCACTTTCTTTGATGCCTTCCTTCTCTGCTAATTCCACCGCCTTCAGAACCATTTTTCCCAGGAGGGAATAATGTTGTTCATGGCAATCGTTCAATGACGAAATGTGTGTCCTGGGGATGATGAGTATATGCACTGGTGACTGCGGGTTAACGTCCCGGAAAGCCAGAATTTCTTCGTCTTCATACACCCTGTCACAGGGAATTTCACCGGTAACGATCCGACAGAACACACAATCCTCTGACATTCTTAACACTCCAGGCTTTCCTAGTTTCAGTTCCGTGTAGTATAGCGCAGTGGGACATGATGCGCACCTACCTAAACCAGGAAGGAAACTTGCTGGTCTAAATCAGGTAGATTGGTGAGACACGCACAGAAGTTATCAAGAGATATTATAACCCCGAACATCCAGGAGAGCTTACCCTGGCTTGACACGATTGAATTGTGAAGGGTAAAATGGAGCAACTTTTAGATATGCTTTTCGCAGTGGGAGTGATGTAATTATGGCAGAAGTCAGGTTAGGGGCAGGTGAGAGTTTTGAGAGCTTGCTTCGCAGGTTCAATAAGCGGGTGCAGGATGACCGTATCCTGCCCGAAGTTCGTCGTCGCAGGTTCTATTCCAAACCCAGCGACGAAAGAAAAAGGAAAGAGGCAGCTAAGAGGCGTAAGAGTTCTTTTTCCAACAGAAAGCCGGGATAGGGATATGTGAGTGATGTCCATGGCGTCTGCGGAGGGCTATGGAGACGGGAATCAGAACATTTGGGCGGCAGCGTGAAGCCGCCGTTATTTTTATAGCGTAGAATGAAATTTGGAATCGTAGTATTTCCCGGTACCTGGAGTGACGGGGATTGCTATTATGCTATCCATAATGTGCTGGGATACGAAGCTGGTTATATCTGGCACAAAGAAACGGATCTTTCTGGCTATGATTGTCTTGTGTTGCCTGGCGGCTTTTCTTATGGCGACTATTTGCGGGTGGGGGCTATTGCGCGTTTTTCCAGGGTGATGGTATCCGTGGAGCGTTTCGCTCAAGGTGGTGGGTTGGTTATCGGTATTTGTAACGGTTTCCAGATTTTATGTGAGGCGGGACTTTTACCAGGGGTGCTTCTGCCCAATGACCACCTCCAGTATCGTTGCCAGGGGACATGTCTTCGAGTGGAAAACAACGCTGTCCCTTTTGCCTCCAGGTGCTCCACGGGGCAGGTGTTAAAAGTTCCCATTTCTCATTACGAGGGAAATTATTTTGCTGAAGAAGCCGTTTTGCGGGAGATGGAAGCCAATGGTCAGATAATGTTGCGTTATTGTTCTCCGCAGGGAGAGGTGACGGAGAAGTTTAATCCTAACGGGTCTTTACATAATATTGCAGGAATTATCAATAATGGTGGCAATGTTATGGGTATGATGCCTCATCCGGAAAGAGTTTGTGAAGAGCTGCTGGGGGGGGATGACGGCAATTTAATCTGGGAGTCGATTAATGACTATCTCCACGAAAGAACTGAATAAAGTTGCTCTAAGCCGGGAAGAATACAATTTCATCGTGCAGAAATTGGGGCGCGAACCTACTGAGGTGGAGTTGGGGATGTTTGGTTCTTTGTGGAGCGAGCATTGTGGTTACAAGTACTCTGCTCCCTTGCTCAAGCTTTTACCTTCCCGCGGTGAGCGAGTCCTGGTAGGTCCTGGAGAGGAAAACGCTGGAGTGGTGGACATCGGTGATGGGCAGGTGGTAGTGATGAAGATAGAGTCACATAATCATCCTTCGGCGATTGAGCCTTACCAGGGGGCTGCGACCGGGGTGGGGGGCATTGTTCGGGACATATTCACCATGGGAGCTCGTCCTGTAGCCTTGCTCAATTCCCTGCGTTTTGGTCCTCTAGAGAATGAGCACAATCGTTATTTGTTTAATGGCGTAGTTGGCGGTATTGCTGGGTATGGGAACTGTTTAGGGATACCGAATGTTGGTGGAGAGATTGTCTTTGCCAATTGTTATTCGGGCAATCCACTGGTTAACGCTCTGTGCCTGGGCATTGCCGAAAAAGGCAAGTTAATGAAGGCACAAGCGGGAGCCGCCGGAAATGTTCTGATGCTTGTCGGCGCTGATACTGGGCGTGACGGCATCCACGGAGCCTCCGGGTTAGCGTCCCGTACTTTTGATGGAGAACAGGAATTGAGACCTACTGTCCAGGTAGGAAATCCCTTTCTGGAGAAGCTGCTTATAGAGGCCTGCCTGGAACTGGTGCAAGCCGATTGGGTTCTGGGCATGCAGGACCTGGGAGCGGCAGGGTTGACCAGTTCTGTAATAGAATCGGTGGCTAAAGCTGGTAAAGGGGTGGTCATGGATGTGCTCAGGGTGTCTCGTCGCGAGGAAGGCATGACTCCCTACGAAGTAATGCTTTCTGAGTCTCAGGAAAGGATGCTGGTTATTGTGCGGGAGGGTTGTGAAGACAAGGTAAAAGTAGTGCTTGAGCGTTGGGATCTTTGTGCCGATGTGATCGGGCAGGTGACCGAAGATGGTTTGGCTGTAATCAGGGAAGGGGAGAAGGTGGTGGCCAGTGTCCCTGTCTCTTTGTTGTCTTCTCCGCCGCGGTATCGCAGGCAGGGTAAAAAACCCTTATGGCTTGAGGAAGTACAGTCATGGGAAGCAAGTTCTCTTCTTGATTTGACTGTGGGGCAGTGTAACGAAACGCTGCTTCGGCTCCTGTCCTCTCCTAATATTGCCAGCAAAGAAACAGTCTATCGCCAGTATGACCACCAGGTGATGAACAATTCTGTGGTTTTGCCTGGAGAAGACGCTGCCGTTCTGCGTGTTAGGGGTACGGAGAAGGGGCTCTCTTTAACTTGTGATGGTAATGGCAGGTATTGCTATCTTGATCCTTGTGCAGGGGGGGCTATTGCGGTTGCTGAAGCTGCTCGTAATCTGGTTTGCAGTGGGGCTCGCCCCTTGGCCCTCACAGACTGCCTTAATTTTGGTAATCCTGAAAAAGATGATGTTTATTATCAGATGGAAGAGTGTATTAAGGGCATGGCTCAAGCCTGCGATATGCTACAGATCCCGGTCATCAGTGGTAATGTCAGCCTCTATAATGAAACCAGAGGTGAGGCTATTTATCCCACGCCGGTAGTGGGAATGGTGGGAGTGATAAGGGATTTAGAGAAAAGGTGCACCATGCCGTTTAAGGATAAGGGTGATCGGGTTTTTCTGCTGGGAGGAGAAGGTGATGGTGGTATCGGAGGTAGTGAATATTTGGAAGTGATGCATGGCTTGGTGAAGGGAAAGCCAGCTATTGATCTGGATAGAGAGAAGCAAGTGCAGCAATGTTGCCTGGAGGCGATAGAAAGAGGAATCATTAAGTCTGCTCATGATTGTGCTGATGGTGGGCTGATGGTGGCCGTGGCGGAGTGCTGTATTACCGGTGGGATTGGGCTTAGTGGCAAAGAATGGTGTGTTGATGATCGTCTGGATGTTGCCCTTTTCGGTGAACAACAAGGGCGGATTATAATTTCGGTGGCACCGGATGCAGTGACGGAAATAGAAAGGTTGGCTTGCAAATACCATGTGTTTCTAGATTATTTGGGTCAGGTTGGTGGTGAGCAATTATCGTTGGAAGAATATATTTGTTTGCCTGTGGAAGAGCTGGCGAAAGCCTGGCGCCGGGGAATTTAGTTGCTGGAAGAGCAAGCAGGATATTAGCACTATGGGAGAGGAGCCTGGATTGACGAAGCTTTGCCCGTTTCGAGGTATACGCTATAACGAAGAACTGGTTGGTGATTTAGATAATGTTATTTGCCCGCCTTATGATATTATCGGCAGAGGGGAGCAGGAATTTTATCATCAGAAAAGCACTTATAATGTGATTCGTCTGGAGTATGGTCGGGAAGAATGCGGTGATGATGAGGCGAATAATAAATATACTCGGGCCGCTCAAGTTATGCAGGAGTGGTTGGCCAGCGGTGTGTTGGAGAGGGATGATACCGCTTCTTTCTACATTCACGACTATTGCTTTATCTGCCAGGGCGTTCAGCGGAAAAGGCGTGAACTGATAGCGCGTGTCAGATTACAGCCATGGTACGAAGGGGTTTATCCTCACGAGAATACCACCACTGGCCCGAAGAGCGATCGCTTAAAATTGATGCAGACCTGCCGTGTTAATCTCAGCCCTATCTTCTCACTGTATGAGGATCCCGAAAAGGAAGTTACCGAGATATTAGCCGAGGCCTGTCATGCCAGACCGCTGTTTGAATTTGCTGGTGCAGGGGAAAGCCATACCTTATGGTGGGTGACCAGCACGGAACTCCAGCAACGCATTTCTCACTTTATGGCTGTCCGGCCTATTTATATAGCAGATGGGCATCATCGTTACGAAACGGCCCTGGTTTACCAGAGGCAGATGATGGAGGGTTGTTCATCTGCCTCTGGTGCTGAACCATTTAACTATGTCATGATGTCGCTGGTAGAGTTTTCTGACCCTGGCCTGGTTGTTTTGCCTGTTCACAGGTTGATACGCGGTATACCTGCTTCGGTCCTGTTCGGGATAAAAGATAAACTGGAGCAGTTCTTTACTCTGGAGCGTTTTCCTCTGCCTGCCTCTGGTTATGACACAGAAAAGTCGTTGCGCGAATGGAGCAGGCTCTCAAAAGAAGAACAGATTGATATAGGTGTATTGGGGCTTGACGAGGGCTGTTTCACGGTGCTTAAGAAGCGCCCCGAGATTTCCCTTGATGATGTAATGCCACAGGAGCGCTCCCGAGCTTACAGGGAGTTCGATGTTAGTTTGCTTGACCATCTTATCCTGGACAGGCTGCTGGGATTTGTGAAAAGTGAACGTAACATCACTTATGTTGCTGACGTGGAAGAACTCTGGCGCCGACTAAAAGAAGAAAACTACCAGCTGGCTTTTCTGCTCAGCCCTCCGCAGTTGCAGGTGATCAAGGATGTGTCACAAGCGCATAACAGAATGCCCCGCAAGTCTACCTATTTTTACCCCAAACTTCCTACCGGGCTGATTATAAATCCTCTTTATTGAATTGGAGTTCTCTATAGCTTTACCACTCTGGCTGTATGAACATCAGGTAGCGCCAGCAGCTCTTGCAGTTGTGCTTCGGGAAGAGGCTCATCCAGGGCCAGGATCATTAACGCCGGCCCTCTTTTCTGCAGCCTGCTTAAGTGCATGGAGTTGATGTTGATGTTGGCTTTCCCTGTGATGGATCCTGCGGCTCCGATCAGTCCTGGACGGTCTATGTGATCGCAGAACAGAAAACAATTGCCGGCAGGTATAATATCCATCCAGAATTCATTCACCTGGACGATATGGGTCTCGTCACGCAACAGCGTGCCCGATACGATGGTGGGGCCAGAAGTGGTATTTACTGTCAAAGTGAGCAAATTAGGATAACCCTGACAATTAGTGTCGCTTTCCTCAGTTATCCGCAATCCCCGTTTGCTGGCAATAAGTTTGGCGTTGACTATGGTAACCTTCTCTTCGCTTGCCTGCTGCAGCAAACCACTAAGCACTGCTTCTTTTAACGCACTGCAATCATATCCCGCAATTTCGCCGCTGTACTTGATATGGAGAGAGTCCATTCGTCCCTCCAATAACTGGCTGGCGAGACTGCCTATAATTGAACTGGTCGTCAAATATGGTGATAGCTCGGAGGGGATATGAGGGGTGTTGAGGGCATACTGGCTGAATTCTCCCCTGAGCACAGTCAGCACCTGCTTGGCGATGTCTACTGCTACGTTCACCTGAGCTTCTATAGTGGACGCACCCAGATGAGGCGTGACAATGATTTGGTCATTCTTGAATAGAGGACTTTCTGTTAAAGGCTCCGTGGCGAAGACATCGAAAGCGGCACCGGCTACCTTACCCTCTTCTACTGCTTTTGCCAGTGCCTCTTCATCTATAAGTCCACCTCGAGCACAATTTATAATCCGCAATCCTGGCTTGGCTTTGTTTAAAGCCTTGGCATCAATCATGCTGGCAGTAGTGGCTGTGCGTGGTATGTGGAGGGTGATGAAGTCAGATTGCTCAAGAATCTGGTCAAGAGAAGATACCAGCGTGATTTTAAGGCTGCGAACGTAGTTTGTGGAAACATAAGGGTCATAAACGATAACACGCATTTCAAATGCCAGTGCGCGCTTAGCGACTTCGGAGCCGACATTTCCCAGCCCGACGATTCCCAGGGTTTTGCCCCTGAGCTCAGTTCCGGTTAATTTACTTTTCTGCCACACGCCTGATTTGAGCAGGGAGTTTGCCTGAGGGATGTGGCGAGCCAGGGCCAGCATAAGACCAAAAGCATGCTCGGCGGCAGACACGGTATTTCCCGTAGGGGCGTTGACTACCACTATGCCTTTACTGGTGGCAGCTTCAACATCTATGTTATCTATACCAACTCCCGCTCTGCCAATTACTTTGAGCTTGTCGCCGTGCTTGATAATGTCTGCCGTTATTTGTGTGGCGCTTCTTACGATTACGGCGTCATATTCGCCAATCATGGCTTGCAAATCTTCAGGTTTAGATTTTGGTTTGACATCCACCTCGGCATGCTCACGGAGCAACTGCAGGCCCTCTTCGGCGATTGAATCAGCAACCAGGATTTTCATTTCCGTTATCCTCCTTAACTTAAATAAATTACTTATACGCTTTCGGTAGGGCTTTGCCCAAGGCTTCCAGAACGAGATCCGCATCTTTATCGCTTACCCATCCCAGGTGGCCGATGCGGAAAATCTTTCCAGATAAATTCTTTTGCCCGCCGGCAACAACTACATCGTATTCCTCCCGGAGAACTTTTACCAGTTTGGGAGCATCTACTTTGCTATCTGCGTTTATAGCAGTTACCGTGTTAGAGAGATATCTTTCATCGGAGAAAAAAGTGAGCCCGAGTGCCTTTACGCCATTTCTGACAGTTTGAGCTATTCTGGCATGTCTGGCGAAGATATTTTCCAGCCCTTCTTTCAGCATCATGTCCAGCGTGGTATCCAGGGCAAAGAAAATGGAGACGGCAGGAGTCCAGGGAGTCTGTCCTTTCTCCAGGAAGCTTTTGGCTTTACCCAAGTCCATGTAGTAGCGGGGCATCTTAGCCTGTTCGTAAGCCTGCCATGCTCTTTTATTCATGCTGATCATGGAGAGTCCCGGGGGAATCATGAAACCTTTTTGAGAGCCGGTAACGACCACATCGCAGTTCCATTCATCTGTTGGCAGATTAATGCAGCCTAACCCGCTTATGGCGTCTACCAGGAAGAGCTTATCGAATTTTTTAACCACGGAACTGATACTTTTAATGTCGTTAGTCATCCCCGTGGATGTTTCGTTTTGCGTTGCTAACACAACCTTGATTTCCGTATCCTCTTTTAATGCTTGTTCCAGCATGTCCAGGTCAACCGGTTTTCCCCACTCAAAACCAAGGTTTTTCACATTTGCGCCATATTGTTCAGCGATTTCGACGAAACGGTTACCGAACACACCGTTGGAAGTGGATAAGACTTTATCTCCGGGAGACAATGTGTTGACTATCGCCGCCTCCAGTCCTCCTGTTCCTGCGCAGGTGAGTACGAAAACATCCTCTTTGGTCTGGTAGATCTTCTTTAGCTTTTCCGTGACTGAAGCAGCGAGATCTCCGAATTCTTTGCCCCGATGGTTGATCATCTGCTTCCCCATGGACTGGAGAGCCTCTGGTGGGCATGGCGTCGGCCCGGGTATTCTTAGTTGCATAAGACAAAACCTCCTGTAGAAATTATTTAATTACTACCCTGACGAATTTGCGTTTTCCTATTTTTAAAATGCTGCCACTTCGTGCCTTGATGATATTATCGCTTATCTTGTTGTCGTCAAGTTCGATTGCTCCCTGCGCGAGCAGCCGTCTCAATTCGCCTTTGCTTTTAACTATGCCTTTTTGCAAAAGCACGGGAGCAATATCAATGCGGTCCGCTGCGTCTTCTTTTTGGAGGGGGGAGAAAAAATACTCGGGAATATCTTGAGGTTTTCCTCTTTTCTGAAATACTGTGGCAAAGTGCGCTTCTGCCTCGCCGGCTAACTTATCGCTATAAAACTCCTTTACTACCTCGTAAGCCAACTTTTTCTTAACCGCCATGGGGTTTGTCGTTTGGTGCTCCAACTCCTCTTTGCATTCCGCAATTTCTTTGTCTGGAATGTCGGTTACCAGTTCCATGTAATTTAAAATGAGGTCGTCGGTGATAGACATTATTTTACCATACATTTCTATCGGCGGCTCGGTGACTCCGATATGGTTGCTCAGGCTTTTGCTCATTTTTTGTTTGCCGTCTGTGCCTACAAGTAGTGGCACCAGGAGCACCTGCTGCGGACGTTGGCCCATAGCTTGTTGCAATTCTCTGCCCAGCAGACAATTAAATCTTTGGTCACTGCCGCCAAACTCAATTTCAGACTTAATAACTACAGAATCGTATCCCTGAAGCAGAGGATAAAGCATTTCGGAGAGAGAAATGGGTTGGCAGGCAGCATATCTTTTATTAAAGTCGTCCCTGGCGAGAAGTTGGGCTATAGTAAATTTGCTGGTGAGCGCGATTACCTGTTCCAGGGTAAATTTATCATACCATTCACTTTGCCACCTGACTTCGGTTTTGTCCTTATCTACTACCTTGAAGAATTGTTCCATGTAAGTTCTGGCGTTTTGCTCCACTTCTTGAAGAGTGAGCATGGGACGGGTGACTGATCTCCCGCTGGGATCTCCGATTCGTGCCGTCCAGTCCCCAACGATAAGCACAACTTTGTGTCCCAAGTCTTGGAACTGGCGCAACTTTTTCAAACCGACCACGTGTCCAAGGTGGATGTCGGGAGCGCTGGGGTCAAAGCCCTGCTTTAACCGCAAACGCTGGCCGCTTTCCAGTAGCCCTATTAGCTCGCGGGCAACGATAATATCGGCTACACCTCTTTTTAGTAACGAACCAAACTCTAAATTTTGCATCCTGCCTTGTCTGCCAGTAACGTTCTCGCTTTGCGTATGTCTTGCTCTATTTGTAACGCAAGAGACTCCATTGAAGTGAATTGCTGCTCGTTCCTTATCCTGTCCACAAATTCTATCCTGAGCTCCTTACCGTAAAGGTTGCCCTTGTAATCCAGGAGATGTGTTTCCACGGTTTCTATGTTCTCTTCGAAAGTAGGGCGGAAGCCGATGTTGGTTACCGAAGAGAATTTTTCCCCGTCTTGGTAGGCGAATGTGGCATATACTCCACTGCCAGGAAGCAGTTGTCCTGTGCTCGTGTCCAGATTAGCGGTAGGGAAACCTATGACCCGTCCGCGTTTGTTCGAAGAGGTGACCTGAGCTTGTATACTGAAATGTCTTCCCAGTAGTTTTTTTGCCAGGGCTACATCGCCTGTGGACAATGCCTGACGAATAGCTGAGCTACTTACGAGCTGTCCATTGAGGAAGAAGGGCGATGAGGCTTCTGCCCTGAACCCCAGTTTTTCTCCCAGTGCGCGAAGTAGGTTGAGGTTGCCTTCGCGGTTCTTGCCCAGTGCGAAATTTGGCCCGGCCAGTAATCCACGCATTTTGAGATGCTTGCTAAGAAGTTCGACAAACTCCTGCGCACTTAAACGGGCCACTACAGGGGAGAATGGAAGCACAAATACCATATCAATCCCCGATGTTTCAAGAAGGTTGATTTTATCTTTCGCGCTATCTATGTAAAGGCACTCCCTTTGGGGGAATAATACTGACTGTGGCGGAGGATCAAAGGTAATTACCCCGCTCAGCAGGTTATCATCTTTCGCGTGTTTATTTAATTCTTCAATCAGGTGACGATGCCCCAGATGCACTCCGTCAAACGTGCCCACGGTAAGGAAAGTTCCCTTTGGAGGAGTTAACCTGATGAGCTCTTGCTCTATAAACATAAAGTTAAGCCTTGTTTTTGGAGTTTAACGGGTTAATTCTTTACCCACTGCTTGCGCTACCGGCTTCAGTTGTGTCATGAGTGTCTGGAAATGATCGAAGGTTAGTGATTGTGCACCGTCCTTGAGTGCAGAATCGGGGTTGGGGTGCACTTCTATGATTAGCCCATGAGCGCCTGCCGATATAGAGGCCAGAGATACAGGTGGCACCAGGTACCATTTTCCGGTAGCATGGCTGGGGTCAGCAATAACGGGTAGATGGCTAAGCCTGTTGATGGCTGCTATAGCGCCAACGTCCATGGTGTTGCGGGTGTAGGTCTCGAAGGTCCTGATACCACGTTCGCAAAGGATAACCTGATCGTTACCCTGCAGTAAAATATACTCAGCAGCCAGCAACCATTCTTGTATGGTTGCTGATAATCCCCGCTTGAGCATTACCGGCTTTTTTACCTTTCCCACTTTGTCCAGCAAGGCAAAATTCTGCATGCTACGTGCCCCAATCTGGAGGATGTCGGCATAACTGGCTACCAGATCCACATCTTCCGGTGACATTACCTCAGTGATAAAAGGCAAACCTGTTAACTCTCGTGCCTTGGCCAGTAGCTCAAGGCCCTGTTTGCCCAATCCCCGAAATTGATAAGGGGAAGTGCTTGGCTTAAAAGCGCCACCGCGCAGTATATTGGCACCGGCCGCTTTTACGGCACGGGCTGTAGCCACAAGCTGTTCTTCGTTCTCCACGGCACAAGGCCCGGCCATCACCACTATCTTGTTGCCACCGATAGCAATTCCTCCGACTTTAACTATGGTATCCTGAGGATGAAAATCCCTGCTGGCGAGCTTATATGGCTTGCTGATGGCAATAACTTCTTCTATTCCCGATAATGTCTCCAGCATGCCCTGAAGTTCAGGAGGGACCTTTCCCAGTACACCGATGATGTCACGTTCAACCCCATGGGATAGATTTACTTCCAGCCCCACTTCACGAATGCGTTTTATGATTTCGTCAACTTCGTCCCGTCTACAGCCTGATTTCATTACTACGATCATCTTCGTTTCTCCCAGCCTTTTTATATAACTTGCCCTGTCTCGTCTATTTTCCTTTTTCTCAGCTTCTCAGCTCCGTTGCTGTAAACATGCACTAGCTCACTGAGCTTTTTCTCCGTATTTACCAGCATGAGAATCCTCAGACAGCGCTCAAGATCATGAGGGACACTCATTTCATGCCCATCAAGCAGGGCAATCTGTGGTGCCCATCCCATCTGCCGTACCGCCGCTGCCGGAAATTCAGCATTGAGATCTCTTGTAGTGGTGAAGATAACAGCCGCTACATCATCAAGCTCAATGCCGTTCGCTTCTACCATTTCCTTAAGTAATTTTCTGGTTGCTGAGGAGATAGCTTCTTTGCTATTACTTTCCACCAAAGTGGCTCCTCTGATGCCGCGACATTTCAACTGGCCATCTCCTGTCTTTACACCCGTATCAGATTATTGTGAACAGCTTAGTAGACTATCCAATTTAATAACCTCTTGTCAAATATAGTAAAGGTATATTTGTACGTCCACGGGAGAATAACGACTTATTTTGTGTTTGCCGCGTACCTTCATTGCTAATCCATATCAGATCGATAAATGTTGGCTTTCAAAATCCGGAGTGTGTTACCAGAACAGAGTGCTTGCAGGGAACAAAAACCAATTTGACATAGGTAGAAAAGGCAGTATACAATGTGAGACGCTCTCCTTTGGAAGGGCGCAGTATTTTTGCACCTTAAAAAGAGAATATATAGTAAAATATTTTGTGTCCGGCCTGATGTAGGTCAAGGGAACAAGAGCACAGGGTGGATGCCTTGGTATCAGCAGCCGATGAAGGACGTGGCAAGACTGCGAAAAGCCTCAGTTAGCTGTCCAGCAAGCTTAGCTGGGGATCTCCGAATGGGGCAACCCGCTCAGGAAAACCCTGAGCACTCGCTTTTATGCGAGAGGGAACCGGGTGAACTGAAACATCTTAGTAACTCGAGGAAAAGAAATCAAAAGAGATTCACTAAGTCGTGGCGAACGAACGGGGAACAGCCTAAACCGAAATAACTCAGTGGGTCTGGAGCCTATGTTGTTTCGGGGTTGTAAGACGCAAGGGGCAGGGTCCAGAACCTGCCACAGAGTAAAAAAGCTTTTTTTTAGCCGAATGTTTCTGGAAAGGGCAACCGTAGAGAGAGATAGTCTCGTAGGCAAAAAGGAAAAGCCTCTGCTTGGCGTTCTTGAGTACCACGGGACACGAGGAATCCTGTGGGAAGCTGGGGGGACCACCCTCCAAGGCTAAACACTGCTGATAACCGATAGTGAACTAGTACCGGGAGGGAAAGGTGAAAAGTACCCCGAGAGGGGAGTGAAATAGAACCTGAAACCCTGTGCTTACAAACCGTCAGAGGCTCGTTTCGACGGGCTAATGGCGTGCCTATTGAAGAATGAGCCGACGAGTTGATTTATGTGGCTGGGTTAAGCAACTTTAGTTGCGGAGCCGTAGCGAAAGCGAGTCCGAATAGGGCGCAGTTCAGATTTTCTGAACAGGTCGCATGAATCAGACCCGAAACCGGGTGATCTATCCATGGCCAGAGTGAAGCTCAAGTAAAATTGAGTGGAGGCTCGAACTTGTGAATGAGACAAAATTCTAAGATGAGCTGTGGATAGTGCAGGTGAAATGCCAAACGAACCCGGAGATAGCTGGTTCTCCCCGAAATGCATTT
>JAUWOK010000060.1 GCA_030612165.1 Dehalococcoidia bacterium | reverse complement strand
GGGAAGGGGCGCTCAATGTTGAGCGGTGTCCCCGACATCCTTATGGGGATGCCGGTAACTACGATGTTGCCCTCTCCGTTGGGAGAAGGGACTTCGACGAGCATCTCCCGTGCCCTGACGTGGGGGTCGCTGGCTACCTCGGTGTGCTGATAGCAGATACCGGCGGGGATGGGTATCTTTTCAGCGTTGGCAATTACCTCCTCGGTGGTTTGCGAAGCGACCCACTCTTCGACCACCGGGTCAAGGATATCACGATGTTCCCAGCGAGAGAAGTCACTTTGGAAACGAGGGTCACTGACCAGGTCATCACGGCCTATAAAGCGGCAGAACCGTTTCCAGATATTGTCCGGAAAGATGGCCAACATGACCCATCTCCCATCCTTGGTCTTATAGAGATCAGATGGCCCGAGCCAGTAGGCTCGATTGCCTACTTGTTGACGGATGATACCGCCCGTTTCATATTCGCCAATGATGGGTGCCATAAAGGTAACCGCGGTCTGCAGCAGGGCAGTATCTATCATCTGGCCCTCTCCAGTAGCTTTACGGTGGTAGAGAGCGGCCAGTATGCCGACGGTAGTCAGGCAGGCAGTGCTGTAATCCACCCAGGGCACTTGCTCGCGACATGGGTCTCCGGGGAAACCACTGATGCTCATCGACCCGGACATTGCTTTGGCGACCTGATCGAAACCAGTGCGGTGGCTATAGGGGCCGCTGGAGCCAAAGCCGGAAACGTGGGCAAAGATAATGTCGGGCTTGGTCTTCTTGAAATTCTCGTAGGTGATTCCCATAGACTGGGCAGCCGATGGGCTGAAGTTCTCAATGACTACATCGGTCTGCTTGACCAGCCGCTTCAGTATCTCCATAGCCTGCTTGTTTTTCTCAAAGTTCAGGGTAATGCCCTTCTTGTTGCGGTTCTGGTTGACAAAGCTATAGTTGTCACCGCTGGGGCTGAGCAGGCCAAACGCCCTGTCTATTCCCCCCTCGGACCTCTCTATCCGGATAACCTCGGCCCCCAGGTCAGCCAGCAGCATCCCACAGAAAGGGCCAGCGATAAAGCGCGCCAGGTCCAGTACCCTGACACCAGCTAATGGTCCAGCCATTTTGTAAACCTCCCTTCAGGAAAATCTGGATGCAGAGTGGAGAACAAGCGAATAGCGGTCATCTGTTTTTCTGATTCCCCCTAATCGAACCGTGCGTGATGTTTTCCCTCACACGACTCTCGGATAACTTGCACCTTCAAGCTCTGCGCTATGATGCTCAATATATTGTTATACAGTTCAAGGTTTTTGTAAAGCTTGTCAAAGATGCTCACCGTTAATCCCCCTCCATCTATGCGATGAAAGAGGCAGGGGTTAATGTCAGTGACGTCCGGCAAATTCTTTTATCCGGGGTGTTTGGAAATTATATCAACCGTCAAAAGGCTCTCACCCTGGGACTATTCCCACCATTCCCTGTAGATAGAATTCACTTTGTTGGTAATGCAGCCATGGAGGGAGCTCTGAGAGCATTGCTCAATTTGGAGGAGAGACAACGGGCAGAGGAGATTGCTGCTCAGGTGTCCCATGTTGAGTTGGCGGGAAGAACAGATTTCGACGAGACCTTTTTACGTTGCCTCGAGTTGGGGGTCGAATAATAATTGTGAAGCCCACCGGGAAGTGTGGTATGGCATCTGGAGCGGGCCAGATATCTATACTTAGGTATTATCTCGCAATCCTGAAAATCTTCATCGTCCCGATTCATCGTGACTCCTGAGACTTACAGTACTAAGCGCTCTCTAATAAGGTAAGTTGTTACACGAAACAAAGATAATCTATAATACGGTTTTAGGAGTTTGCCGCATGATTTCCGTGGAGGAAGCCTTAGAAAAGATATTGGGCTATGTTGAGGTTCTCGAGCCCGAGCAGAAGCCTATCCTGGACTGCCTGGGACAGGTTCTGGCTGAGGATGTCTATTCAGATATAGATATTCCCCCGCTGGATAATTCCGCCATGGATGGTTATGCCCTGCGAGCTGCAGATACTCTGGGGGCCGGTGAATCATCAGCCAGGTATTTGGTCGTGGTCGGGGAGGTTGCTGCCGGGTCTATGCCCACAGAAGAGGTCAGGCCGGGGACGGCTATTCGCATCATGACGGGAGCGCCGTTGCCCGAAGGGGCTGATGCCGTAGTTCGATTCGAGGATACCGATGAAGTTGACCGCAAATCATCCAGGGGAGACTTGTCGCAAATCGGCATATTGTGCCAGACGAAAAAGGGATTGAATGTCCGACGCAGAGGGGAGGATATTGCCCGGGGACAGTTAGTTCTTGAAAAAGGAAAAGTGCTTCGTCCTCAAGAGATAGGAGTGCTGGCATCCCTGGGGCACTCCACTGCGCTGGTTATCCGTCGGCCGATTGTGGCTATTCTGGCTACGGGGGATGAGCTTGTCGGTGTTGACCAGCCATTAGCTCCCGCTAAGATTTATGATAGCAATACTTATACTATTGCCGCTGAAGTCTCTCGTTACGGTGGTATCCCCAAAATCCTGGGCATAGGGCGAGATTCGGTGCAATCTCTGATTGAAAAAATAGACGAGGGTTTGGATGCAGATATGCTCATTACCTCCGGCGGTGTGTCTAAGGGAGACTACGATGTAGTAAAAGATGTCCTGGCAGAGCGTGGGGAGATTAGCTTCTGGACGGTTTGTATGAAGCCCGGAAAACCGCTTGCCTTCGGGGTCATAAAAAAGATGGAAGGAAGGAGGGAGAGGGAGGTGCCTCACTTGGGATTGCCTGGCAATCCCGTCAGCTCCATGATCACGTTTGAACAATTCGCCCGTCCTGCCATACTGAAAATGATGGGGAAGAAAATGCTGGCAAAGCCAGCTATCCGAGCAATTATTAAGGATGATATTGTGAATACTGACGGGCGCCGCCTCTTCGCCAGGGTGACTGTAACCAGGCGCGGTGGTCAATATCATGCCTCCGGCACCGGGCCCCAGGGCTCGGGAATCCTTACATCCATGGCCAGGGCCAATGGTTTGGCTGTTATTCCGGAAAGTGGTAAGGGAGCTAAGGCTGGAGACATGGTCGAGGTGCAAATGCTGGATTGGGGAGAGGAACAAGGCGAGGTGAAAACGCTGCCGATTGTTTCCATCGTGGGTAAATCGCAATCTGGTAAAACAGTGCTCATGGAGCAGCTTATTGCAGAGTTTAAAAGAAGAGGATATAAAGTCGCTGCTTTAAAGCACAGTCGGTGTGGGGTGGAAATAGACCACCCAGGAAAAGATAGCTGGAGGTTTGCTCAGGCAGGCAGCGATGCTGTGTGTGTTAGCTCGCCTGGTAAACTGGCCTTCATTAAGAACTTAGACCACGACCTTAGTATTGAAGAAATTCTGCCCATCGTTGGCTCTGAATTCGACTTAATCCTTGTCGAAGGATTCCGGAAAAGCAAAATTCCTAAAATCGAAGTGCACAGCAAAGAACTCGGAGAGGACTTACTGTGTTCCCCCGGGGAACTCACGGCTATTGTCACCGATGGGTCACTGGATACTGATATAGCTCAGCTTCCCTGGGATGATACGGTAGCGGTAGCTGATTTCATAGAAAAGAATTTTGTGTTGAAAGCCTGGACGGGGCATTTATGCCCCGCGAGGGGGGAGGGTTAGGTGAAGGAAATGTTTACCGCAGGGATATTGACAATCAGTGACAAAGGAGCGGTAGGGGAGCGCCAGGATAGAAGTGGAGACGTTATTCGTGAAATCCTTTCCGGTATGGGTATTCACATTGTAAATTACGACATCATCCCTGATGAGAAGGAACTTATCGTTGAAAAGCTGGTTAAGTGGGCAGATGAAGACGCTTTAGACATGCTCATCACTACGGGTGGGACAGGGCTCACTCCTAGAGATGTTACTCCGGAGGCAACTCTTGCCGTGGTAGATAGAATTGTCCCCGGTTTCGCCGAGGCGATGAGGGTTGAGAGCCTGAAAAAAACTCCCATGGCCCTGCTCAGTCGGGCAGTTGTTGGCACCCGTGGGAAATGCTTAATTATCAACCTGCCGGGAAGCCCCAGGGCGGTACGCGAATGCCTTGAAGTGATACTGCCGGTGCTGCCCCATGCTGTGGAAACGCTTAAAGGCCAGGCAGGAGATTGTGGCACAGCGGAAACTTAAAGTTCAAGACACATAAATAGCCTCCCAAAATCAGCGATTGAACTCTGGAGGAGGCTGTTTGGTTTTGGGCATTTATGTAGTGGCCTGGTTTATCAGGCCGGCTGTATTTTTACACATCCTCTAAGAGGGGAAATCCTGGAAAGACTCGCCTGTTACGAAATTGAAGAGACAGCTGTGACAAAAGTAACAAGAGCTAGCTAGCGGATTACTCTTTGGTGTCTGACATTTTAATGGGGCGTGGCGAGCATTTTTCACCACGCCCCATCATCGTTGCCGCTATCTCGGTGTCCCTACACCGGTGTGCTGGCTGACCATATAGGTAACACTGGACTACGGATTTTAGCTAGTCCCTTTTCAATATCCTCTACAGGTCTTTGACTTCCAGCAGTTTATCTGCCCTCATGGTCTAATCACGTAAGTTATTATGTTCCACAGTTATGACTACATTTCCCTTCTTGTGCCCTTTTTCAACATACCTGTGAGCCTCAGCCATTTGTTCCAACGGATAGCGTCTATCAATGATCGGCTTTATCTTTCCCGCCTCAAGAAGCTCTTTGAGGAAGATTAAATTTTCAGCCTTCTGCGTTGCTACTCTGATCGTATGAACTGTGATGTATGTCCCGTTCGGAGTTAGTGCTTTCCTGCAATTTGATTTCGAGATTTTTCCAACGGCATCAAAGATGACATCATAAAGCTCTCCTCTTTCTGTAAAATCCTCTTTAGTGTACTCAATTACCTTATCGGCCCCCAGGGATTTCACCAATTCTAAATTCGTGGTACTGCATACCCCGGTAACTTCCGCTCCAAAGTACCTGGCAAGCTGTACCGCAGCAGTACCTACCGCTCCAGAAGCTCCATAGATAAGAACTTTTTGTCCGCTCTGAATATTTCCTCTTCTAAGGAAAACCAATGCTGTATTTCCCCCAAAAGGAACGGCGGCGGCTTCCTCAAAGGTCATATTGGCCGGTTTTATTGCCAACACCCCGTCTTCAGGCATACATCTGTACTCGGCATAAGTACCTGGACTCATCCCGGTAGATGCAAAAATCTGGTCACCTTCTTTAAATAGTTTTACATCTTTGCCCACTGTTTCAATTTCCCCGGCTAGAGCAGACCCTAGTATTTTTTTTCTTGGTCCCCTGAAACCTAACATTATTCGCATGAGGAGCCAGTACATGGGAGGGACTGTGAAACTTCGCGTTCTCACGTCCCCTGATGATACTGTTGTCGCATATATTCTTACCAGTACTTCATTGTCCTTGGGAGTAGGTTTTTCTACCTCTTTGAGCTGAAGAACATCCGGTGGTCCGTATTTTTGATATACAATTGCTTTCATAAGTATTCCTCCAAGGTTGCTAGGTTTTGTTATTATGTTCTACAGTTATGACTACATTTCCTGTTTTTTGCCCTGTTTCGACATACTTGTAAGCCTCGACAATTTCTTCCAGTGGGTAGCATCTATCGATTACGCCTTTAAACTTGCCTGCCTCAATAAGCTTTTTAAATAGAACAATATTTTCATCGCTGTGCTTAGGAATAGGAAACATGACTTTCTTGTTGCCAATTATCGGAGTAACGAGCGCCAGGATTGGATTTTGAGCCATATAACCCAAGTCGGATGAAATATAAATCCCACCCGGCTTTAATAATGGTTTGCATCGACTAAATGAACTTTTGCCCACTGTGTCAAAAA
>JAUWOK010000067.1 GCA_030612165.1 Dehalococcoidia bacterium | reverse complement strand
AATCCTGAATTACATCTGGCGACGCTTGACTCAGTGGGAGCCAGTCTTTCTGTAGAGTTTAATGTAGAGGTGGGAAGGGGTTACATGCCCGCATTCCCGACGGAAGGTTTACCGGTGGGGGCATTGCCCGTGGATGCTGTTTTTTCACCTGTTCACAAAGTGAATTTTTTGGTGGAAGCAATTCAACCTGGCCGTGAAGGAAGCCCTGAGAGGCTTGTTTTCGAAGTGTGGACTGATGGGACCATCGCGCCAGAAGAGGCGATCAGACAGGGTGCTGTTATTTTGACAGAACAGTTAATGCCTCTGAAAGATTTAAAGAATCAGGCGGAGGGGTGGCAGGAAGCAGGACAGGAGACAGATGCTCTTGCTTTAACCAATATGTCATTGGAGGAAATGGGGATGGGGACGCGTGCCTACAATAGCTTGCGCAGAGGAGGGGTTACGACATTGGGGCAACTTCTGGAGATAATGCAGGACGTAGGTTTACCATCGTTGCCTGGCATGGGGGCTAAGTCCCAGGACGAAGTAAAGGAAATTGTTGCGAGGATGGGGTTTACTGTCGGTAGCAAAGGGAAAAAGAAGGAAAAGGATGAGACATCAGGTAGCGGGCAGGAAACTTAGCAGAACAGCAGGACATCGCAAGGCGTTATATCGCAATTTGGTGATGTCTTTGCTGGAGCATGAAAAGATGGTCACTACTGAAGCTAAAGCCAGAGAGATTCGTGGTTTGGCTGAAAAGATGATTACATTGGGCAAAGAAGGGAGCGTTGCTTCAAGGCGACAGGCGTTGGCTTTTGTTGGCAACGGAAAGATAGTAAAAAAGCTTTTTGATGACATCGCTCTCAGGTATAATGACCGCCAAGGTGGCTACACCCGAATAGTCAAGCTGGGGTTTCGCTCAGGGGATAGCGCTCCTGTAGCGCGAATTGAGCTGGTTTAGCGCGGAGTGAGTTTTGCCCAGGTTTATTTTGGTTGTGGAGTATCAGGGTACGCGATATCATGGGTCACAGTGGCAGGCGAAAGGGGATACCATTCAAGGGGTGATAGAGGAAGCCTTGAGCAAGATTTGCAAAGAGCACAGTCGGGTTATGATGGCAAGTAGAACTGACGCAGGGGTCCATGCCAGAGGGCAGGTGGCCAGTGCTTGGGCCGAGACAAAGCTTACTGCTTCTGTGATGATGCGAGCTTTGAATCATTATTTGCCGGGTGATATCGTGGTGAAGGAGGCATACGGAGCTGGCGCTGATTTTAGTGTACGGAAAGACGCCGTAAGTAGGGAGTATCGGTATGATGTCTTTAATGGAGACACCAGGTCTCCTTTTGCCAGAGATTTTGCTTTGTTTCTGTCTCAGGAACTGGATGTTTTAGAGATGAACAGGGCGTGCCATTTTCTCTTGGGAGAGCATGATTTTAGTTCCTTTGCCTCCGCGGTTAAAGAAAAGAGGAGTATGGTGCGCACTGTTCATAGTGCTGAAGTTAAACGCAGCGGCAAATTTGTCATTTTTGACATGAAAGCAAGCTCTTTTTTGCCGCATCAAGTGCGTAATACCGTGGGGCTATTGCTCAGAGTGGGAATGGGAAAAGTGGATGTAGAGGGGTTTTGCCATATTATGGAAGCAAGGGAATTTGGCATGGCAGGGCCCGCAGTCCCTGCTTGCGGTTTGTGTTTGACTAAGGTGAATTATGCCAGGCCACTTGAGGGCATGCTTTCAGGGATAGGATTTGCAGGAGAATAGAAGTGAAAACATATAGTACCAGAGCCAGAGATATACAGAGAGAGTGGCATGTGATTGATGCTCGTGGGCAGGCGCTAGGCAGGCTTGCTACCCGGGTGGCGGGATTGCTGATGGGGAAGCACAAACCGATTTATGCTCCCCACCTTGACACTGGTGATTGCGTGGTAGTGATTAATGCTGACAGGGTGTATATGTCTGGAAATAAGGCACAACAGAAGGTTTATTATCGTCATTCTGGATATCCCGGAGGTTTAAAAACGATAGCTTTTAAAGATATGGCCGCAGCTCATCCCGACAGAGTCGTGGGACTGGCAATCAAGAGAATGCTGCCCCATAATCGTTTGGGCAGAGCAATGCTTAAGAAGCTCAGGGTTTATGCAGGAGAGGAACACCCTCACCAGTCTCAACTGGCGGCGAAAGTGAAAGGTGATAACTGATGAGCACAGAGAGGTATGTTTGGGGAACAGGAAAGCGCAAAACTGCGATAGCTCAGGTAAAGCTTTTTGCTGGAGGAGGGGGAGTTATTGTTAATGGCAAACTTTATGAGGAGGTTTTCCCCCGTCTGGAGCATCGTTGCAGGATAGAGGAGCCTTTTCTGGGCACCGAAACCGGGGGCAAGTTTCATATTGTAGTCAAGGTGACTGGTGGAGGGCTGAGTGGGCAGAGTGATGCCATTCGACATGGCATCGCCCGGGCACTGGCTAAGGAAAATGAGTTGCTTAAGCCTGTTTTGCGCAAAGGGGGGCTGCTTACCAGGGATGCCCGAATTAAGGAACGCAAAAAATACGGGCTTAAGCGTGCTCGCAAGGCACCACAGTATACCAAGCGATAAGAACCTGTTGTTTTCGGGGGGTTGTCTTTGTCTGGAAGATGGGGAGAGAAAAGTCGCTTTTATCCTGGCAGGGAGGATGTGGTTCTGGTGGTGGTGGATATGCAGGACAGCGTGCTGGTGGCCATGGAAGATGGCGTAGCCGGACTGGTTAAAGACAACATAGGTGTCCTGATAGATTCCTTTCGTTTCATGAATATCCCCCTGCTGGTTACTGAACAGTATCCGCAGAGGTTGGGACGAACTGTCGCGATTCTTCGGGAGAAAATGGCAGAATTTTATTTACCTGTTGAGAAAGCGACTTTTAGTTGTTACCGACAGACTCACTTTCAGGAGAAATTGCAAAAAGAGGGAAGACGGCACGTGGTGCTGGCGGGAGTGGAAACGCATATCTGTGTCTTGCAGACAGCTCTGGATTTGCTGGATGCGGGGTATGAAGTGAGTGTAGCTGGGGATGCCACTTGCTCACGCTATAAGTTTGACTGGCGAGTGGGATTAAGAGAGATAAAACGGGCAGGCGGAGTAGTAACCAGTACCGAAGCTATAATCTTTTGCTTGCTCAAGGAAGCGGGAACTGCTGAGTTCAGGGCTATTTCTCCTTTGATTAAGGGGAGGTAAAAGCCGTTTATAACGAGGACAAATTGATAAGGCTATCGTGGTGCATGGCAGGGATTATGTTTTTATTCTGGCGACAACTTTTGTGCCTTTGCCTATTTGCGATTTTATTGAGAAAGTGCCGCCAACCGAGCGTGTTCTTTCTTGCATGCCGATCAGTCCCAGCTTGTCTTTGTTGACGAAATCGTCTATTGCTTTGGGTATCCTGAATCCCCTGCCGTTGTCGGCAATGGTCAGGCTGACTTTATTGGGAGTAAACTCAATTTTAACCAGCACCTCCGTTGCCTGGGCGTGCTTTCTGATGTTGCGCAGCGCTTCCTGAGCGACGCGAAATAAAGATAGCTCAGTTTCCGGTGGCAAGCGGCGTCTGGTGCCGGCTGTCTCGGTGTAAAGGGTAACCCCTTCTGAACGCAGTTCTTTTGTCAAAGTTTCCAGGGCTGGCGCTAAGCCCTAGCCTGTCCAGGATGTCGGGCCGCAAACTCTGGCTGAAACGGCGCAGACTTGTTGTTATCTCGTTGAGTTTGGATTGCACTTGCTTTAAACATTTAGTAGGTGTCTGAGGCATCTGCGCAGTATTCCTGAGTGATGACTCAATATTCAAAGAAAGAGACGCTAGCTCCTGAATTACGTCGTCGTGCAAGTCTTGGGCAATGCGTTTGCGTTCCTCTTCTTGGGCTCTGGAGATTTTTGCAAGGAAATTTTGCATGTTTTCCTGTTTTTGCCGTTGCCTGGTTATGTCCCTGCTTACGGTATAGATGCCCACTATTTGCCCCCCTTCCTTTTCAGGCAAAGTAGACAAGCTGTATTTTGTACTGGGTGGCAATGTACCCGATGGGAAAGAGGGCAATTTAGTCTGGAGGGAGGAAGACCCCAAGGCAGGATTGGTCTGGTTTTCCAAGTCGGTTAGCCGCGAAGAAGTTCCTGCCGACGCTGAAGAAAAGAAGAACTAAAACCAAGTAAGTAAAAGGATATTTCACCTCCTTTTTACTTTATAAGCTATCCGGTTTGTCAGATACAGATTCTTGTCTGGCAAGCCGGATAACTGCTTTTCAGAAGCACTTTTCCAGGATAGGCAGGGCTAGGAGGAAATGGCCGCCGCAGTTGAACCGGAGTGGCACATGGGAGCAGACACCGTCGAATGGAAGGGAAAAAGAAGCTTTTCCTCCTGTTTTGCAGGACTAAAGCTCACTCAGCCGTTTTTTCAGGTGGCCGATTGTTTTTACTGGAGTGGGGTCGATTTCGTTCAGCATTGCCAGATAGTAGCTTGTCCAGTCCCCGAGGAAGACTGTGCTCATCATCTGGCACAGGAGGCTTTTCCCTTCGCTGTCCACGACCTGATGCCCGACCTCACTCTTCTCCAGAAGCTCTCCTGTTATGTGGTAGCGCGCCAGGGTGCGCTGGTGCAGGTCAGAAGAACGCAACATCACCACGAAGAGTTTTTCTGCCATTTCCCGGGGGAATTCATAACCGACCACGGCATTATGATTGAGCTCGGGGAAGGCTTCGTAAAAAGCCCAGGTTTTGCCGTTTTCGTTGAGTTGTCCTTTCCAGCGTCGGGCTACGGGAGAAAGAAAGCCTGCTCCGTAAAGTATCGCTATTTTGCCATAAAGATTGAGAGCTAACTTTTTGGCTGGATTTTCCTGTAGAGGCATATTTTCCTGCAGCCTGCCGCGTAGTTCCT
>JAUWOK010000092.1 GCA_030612165.1 Dehalococcoidia bacterium | reverse complement strand
ATCATTGTGGCTTGCCAGTCTTATGGTTCTGAGCGCGCTGCTGGTGGTGGGCTGCACCAGGGGGGAAACGGGAACACAGGGGGAAATTCTTCAGGAGTTGACGGTGGGGTTAGGACGGGACGCTGGCGAACAGTACGGCTACGGGGCGCATCCCTCCTTGACAGGTGTCTACGAACAATTGGTATGGCTGGATTACGAACTGGAGATACAGCCGAAGCTGGCCACTCACTGGGAAGGGTCAGATAATGGGAAGGTCTGGACATTTTATCTGAAACAGGGAGTCAAATTCCATGATGGCACTCCTTTCAATGCCGAGACGGCAAAGCTCAACTTTGAAAGGCTTGATGCCCAGAAACCAGGACAATTGGGACCGCTGGAATCAATAGAAGTTGTGGACGAGCATACGATCAGGTTTGTTCACGATGAACCGTTTGCGCCTTTCCTGCGCCAGCTAAGCTGGCCATTCATGTCAATGATAAGTCCTGCCGCTGTTGATGGCGACGGCAAAGTCATAAATCCTGTCGGGACAGGACCTTTTAATGTGTCTGAATACTTTCCTGATGACAGGCTGGTGCTGGTGAGGAATGATGATTACTGGGGCGGGCTGCCCAGATTGGAGAAGGTAACCCTGAGGTGCATTCCTGACGCTACCTCCAGAGCATTGGCGCTGGAGACAGGGGAGATCGATATGATTATTGATACAGGCGGCATTCTACCTGAACAAGCCGCCATACTGGATGCCCATCCGGATGTCGAGGTTCTTACCAGGTTGATCGCTACCTCCCATTATGTGATATTTAATTGCCTGGAAGAGCCTTTTGATAATGTAAAGGTGAGGCAGGCAGTTCAATATGCCATTGATCAGGAAACTATAGCGGAGACCGTGCTAGAAGGTTTTGGTATGCCTGGTAAAAGCGTGATAACGCCAGCTCTTGCTGAATGGGTTGATCCTGAGATAGGAGTTAAATATGACCCAGAGAGAGCAGAGGAGTTATTGGCGGAGTCAGGTTGGGTGGACACGGATGAAGACGGCATATTGGATAAAGATGGCCAACCCTTTGAGGTTTCTTTGTTGTTAAATAGTGGACTCGTTGGGCGATGGCCTTATAAAGCAATTGGAGAGGTGATTCAAGACGAGTTGAAGAATATAGGCATCAGCGTAGAATTGCAGGTGCTGGCGGGTGGTGCCTGGAGCAAAGCTCTCAAGGACGGGGAATACGGGATGACGTTGCACCCGAGCACACCCCTGGGCCCTCATTCTATACTCTATGATTGGCTTGATTCCCAGGGAAGCATGAACTTGGGAAGGGGAGTGCATTATGCCAATCCCGAAGTGGATAGACTGCTTGGGCAGGGGAAGGTAACGATGGATAAGGCGGAACGACAACAAATCTATTTTGAGGTGCAGCGAATCGCTGCCACCGAGGTTCCCATTTTCCCGATTTACCACGAAATAATGCTCAATGCCCAAAGAACTAATGTGGAGGGATTTAAGCTTCATCCCTGGTTCTGGGTTGCCTGGGAGGATGTGTTTGTCTCCGGGTAAAGATCCATGTGACAACCTGCTGAAAAAAGGGGAAAGAAGAAAAGATAACGGTGGCAAAAAATAACGATTACTAGGGGGGAGGAAAGTCCTGCTGGAGAAGATTGACTTCAGGGGAGTTGTGATGGATTGGGTTTCTGAGTGGAAAAAGATACAGGACAGGTCGGTCATGTACCGTGCGGTAAAGAGAGACCAGGAGGAATCCTATTGGTCGAAATATGCTCCTAATTACGATGACAGGCGCTGTTGGGGCGAAGGAATCAACCGGGAGCTGGAGGTATTTGAGGGCTTCCTTGATTCGTCAACGAGTGTGCTTGAGGTAGGCGCTGGAACGGGCGCTCTGACTTTGCCTGTTGCTCGGCTCGTGAAAAGCGTGACGGCAGTGGAACCTTCTCCCTCGATGCTGGGGGTGCTGAGAGGCAAAATAGAAAAAGAGGGCGTTGATAACATCAGTGTTGTCAATGCAAAATGGGAAGATGCCGAGGTGGAGATCCATGACGTGGTCATCGCCGCCGGTTGCCTGTACGTGTTTTATGATATTGACAATGTGCTGAACAAAATGCTGGAGAAATCCCGCAAAGGGTTGATATTGATGCTGGGCACCCCTCTTCAAGGTCAGTGCTATGGCGAAGCTGCCAGGTTTCTCCATATACAGGCGCCTTTGCTGGGGCCAAATTTTATTCATCTGTATAATGTGCTCTGGCAGCTTGGCATCTACGCTAATGTGAATATCATTAGAGCGAGAAAAGCACAGATTTATGAAAGCCTTGAGCACGTGCTGAACCTCTGGGCGGAGAGGTTGAACTTGGCGGAGGAGAAACTGCCTTGTCTGAAAAAGTATCTTGAAGAACGGTCATCCGTAACGTCGTCGGGGGAGCTTACTCTGGGAGAAATCGAAGCGGCCACCGCCGTTATGTGCTATCGGAGAAATGGCTTTTTTGATTCTCTTCCCGGATGAGAAATTGAGAAGAGAATCTTTATTATGACAGGATATATTCTAAAGCGCCTGTTATTAATGTTCATTGTTATCCTGGGGGTAACCCTCCTCGCCTTTTCTTTGGTGCAGCTTGCTCCCGGTGCCCCCGCTGAGCAAATAGCTATCGCCACGTCCGGCATAGA
>JAUWOK010000057.1 GCA_030612165.1 Dehalococcoidia bacterium | reverse complement strand
AGGAAGACCCTGAACTTGCTAAAAAAATCAAGGAATTAATGCGGAACTGGGGCAACGAAAGAAAGGAGCTGGACGGATAGAAATGGCAGAGCAGCTAGGAAAAATTGAGAAGCCAAACGCAGAATCATTCAAAAATACCAGGAAACTGTACCTGGTGCCTCTGGTATATTGCGGCAAAGACGCTCCCCCCGAATATACCGAGCTGGCTACCCGCTACTGGCAGCAGACAACAGACCAGCTAGATAACCTGGAAACAAAGATCGGCAAAACCGCCCGGGTTTACCACGAGCTCCTCTCCACTTCTGGAGAAGAAGGACTGCATATCCTGGAAAGCTTAAACACCAGCAGTTGCCAGATAGCCAGAAATAAATGTCAGACAAAGGCGGTGCTGGAAGCAAGCGAAGACAGGGAACTGGTTGAAGAAACTATGGATTGCGAAAGGTGTTTTCTGTTTGGTTTTGCCAGTAAAAAAGTAGCCCACACAATTTCCGAACTATATTCCGAAGCCTCTAAAAAAAGGTACGAGTTCATAGCGAAGAAAATAAACGAAACTCTCAAGGAGAATGAAGCAGGACTCTTATTTATCAGGGAAGGACATGGAGTGCAATTTGCCAAAGACATAGAAGTTTTCAGTGTTTATCCTCCCGTTCTTAATGAAATTCATCGCTGGCTTCGTGATAACCAGACACCCTCGTTTAAAAAAGAAAGGAAGGAATCCAGTCCGAAAAACAAGTCAGAGGACAAACCAAAAGCTAAACCCAGGACCAGGAAAAAGAAAGCCCCTTCTGATTAAGGAAAGGAAACCAATGAAAATCAGGAAGCCTGTGGTGGCAGGGCAATTTTATGCGGGTTCCCCTGACCGGCTCAAAGAAGAGCTTGCGTGGTGTTACAGGCATGACCTGGGTCCGGGAGAGTTACCCTCGGTAAATGCCAGTGGACCAGGAGACCTGCTCGCCGTTATCGTCCCTCACGCCGGCTACCGCTACTCCGGGCCCGTGGCCGCTCATGCCTACAGCGCACTCGCCCGTGACGGTGTCATAGATACCGCCGTAATCATCGGACCGAATCATAGCGGTTACGGACCCGCTGTCTCTGTATGGCCAGCAGGATACTGGGAAACGCCACTGGGCAGAGCAGAGATAAACGAGGAATTTGCCAGCAATCTACTGGGTGACACAATCAAAGCGGACGAAACTGCTCATCTATCCGAGCACAGCGTTGAAGTCCAGTTACCCTGGCTCCAACACCTCTATAAAGGGATAAAGATAGTCCCCATCGTCATGAAAGCCCAGGATTTAGACACCGCCAGTGCAGTGGGAAAGGCCATCGCCGCTGTCAGCGGCCGCTTTATCGTTATTGCCAGCAGCGATTTCACACATTATGAACACTGCACTACGGCAACCCAAAAAGATGCCCTGATGATAAAAGCGATAACGGACATGGATGAAATTGAGTTATACAAACAGCGTAAGCTACTGGGATGTACGATGTGCGGCCATGGACCCATAAGCGCAGCAATAATAGCGGCCAGAGAAAGAGGAGCTAGCTCAGCACGCCTGTTAAAATATGCTACCAGCGGAGAAACCAGCGGGGATTTTACCAGTGTAGTCGGCTACGGCTCCATAGCAATCGGCAAATAGAAAGCCCCCTTTGCTCTCCGATACCGATTATCTTTCCCACCGTAAGCAAGACGGTCTTCGTGCTGAAATTAAAAGTGCAGCCGACCGAAGTCATGAACACTCAGAAGAATCTTCCAGTGCACGGCAAAGCACTCCGGTGTTCTCCTGGCACTGTGAAGCAACCTGCCCCACCAGCCTGATAGTCTCCTCCATGCCCGAAAGGGAAAAAGACAATCCCAACTGCCTTAACTCCTGGTGACCCAACCCCTGAAAAAGCCTCTGCCCTGCCACCCTGGTCATCTCATCATAAATAACAGGCCATTCCAACCCCCGGCGCCGGGCACAGAAAAGCACAAAATCACGAAGTTGAGGGGAGATGTCGTCCATTGAAAAACAGTTTAAACCAGGCATCAAAGATGAGCAATCTTCCCTACATCCGCTGAAATGCGTCCGCCACCCTTAGACATGCCTTGAGCACAACCTTTATCAAGGCCTTAACCTCACCCTTGCGTCAATACATACGAGAAAACCAAATTTCTTTTTTTATCGCCGATATAAAAAGAATTAAATGGGTCAAGCAAGCCTGTAAGCCGAGTTCTGTTCCTCGCATAGCACAGCAGAACCAAGCCTGCCATACAAATGACGAGGCGGCGGCCATCCATCTAGCCCTGATGTTACCATCAGGATCAAGCGACCAACCCGAGGGCTTCAGCCGAACACTTCAAACGCCCTTCTATTCGGTCTTGCTCCAGGCGGGGTTTGCCCGGCCAGCCAGTCACCCGACTGCCGGTGAGCTCTTACCTCACCATTTCACCCTTACTCGTCATCGCAAAGGATGACGGGCGGTATGTTTCTGCGGCACTTTCCATAGGGTCACCCCTTCTGGGTATTACCCAGCACCCTGTTCGGAGGAGCTCGGACTTTCCTCCCCACGCAAATGGGGCGGCCACCCGGCCTGCTTGACCCGGTTCCAGTTTATAATAAAACCAGCGGGGAGACAACTTTCGCAAACATGACTAACGAAACACATGAAAGGAAGAGCGCATTCGCGCTATTGAGCTTCAGCCTTACAGATCAATGCTATCCTGGAAATAATATCCTGCCGCAGCTGCTACATTGCACGAGATTTTCCCCCTTGACCTGTTGCTGTTCTCTGGTAGATAGCAGTATACGGCAACCCTGACACTGCCCCTGAGCCATCGTGACCACAGCTTGACCCTTCCTCTCTCTAATCTCCTCATACAATTTAAAAATTTGAGGATTTATGGCAGATGCCTGGCTTCGGCGTTCCTTAACCAAATGCCCCATGCTGTTCTCTATTTCCTGCTTTCTTTCAAGGAAGCCTTCTTTCTTCTGCTGCCAGTCCTGCTCCATTGTCTTCAACTGGCAAGAGTCCGCTTTCACCAGTTCATCCAGTTCCTCTTCTCTCTCCATCAGCTCCATGAGTTCGTCTTCTACCGCTTTTAGCTTGGCCTTAACACCCTTAAGTTCCTGATCAAGGTTCGCTAACTCACGGGAATTTTTTACCCTACCGCTATAAAGCTCCTTCCCCAATTTGTCAGCTTTTTCCTTCAGTTCCTTCTCTTGCCAATCCTGTTCTTTTCGTTTTTTTTCTGTTTTCAGGAGCAACTGCTTTTGCCTTTCAATATCAATTCTGGCAACGACCAGTGCCTCAGGCTCCATTAACTCGTGCAAAATCTCGTTTAAAGCCTTCTTATGTTCCTGTATTTTGAGGTCTATCCGCTGTAATTTATAAAGTTGCGCCAATTCACTCATGCTAAAGCTATTGTAGAGGTAGCACCTCCATGTGTCAAAGACATCCCGCGTTTTCCGTCTAACCTGCCGCGAGACCATTGCCCAAACTTCCCGCCATCAGCTATACTAATCCCGCGCCAGCGTAGCTCAGGGGCAGAGCAGCGGTTTCGTAAACCGCCGGTCGGGGGTTCGAGTCCCTTCGCTGGCTCCACAACCTTTCCGAACACCAACCTTCGTCTACCAACCAACTTTCCCAACAGGTAGCCACTCTTCACCGGGCGAAATGACAGGCCACCAAGTGTCCTCCTGTCACTTCGTAGAGTTCGGGCTCAACCTCCAGGCATATTTCCCTGGCTTCGGGGCAACGAGAATGAAATCTGCATCCCGCAGGGGGATTCAAGGGGCTGGGAATTTCTCCCGCCAGCACTATTCTCTTTTGCCTGCCTGCCATGCTGATAGACGGAACCGCAGAAAGAAGCGCTCTGGTATAGGGGTGAACAGGATAGTCGAATACATCCTTTACTCCTCCAACCTCGACGAATTTCCCAAGGTACATCACTGCCATCCTGCTGGCCATGAGTCTGACAATATTGAGATAGTGAGAGATGAATAAATAGCTAATTCCAAACCTGTCCTGCAGTTCCTGCATCAGTTCCAGCATCTGTGCCTGCACCGAGAGATCCAGAGACGCCGCCGGTTCATCAGCGACAATAACCTCCGGCCCCAAAGCCACCGCCCTGGCTATCCCGATTCTTTGTCTCTGCCCGCCGGACAACTCGTGGGGATAACGATTAAGCAGGTCAGGGGTAAGATTCACCATCTCCATGAGCTTGCCCACCTGTTCTTCTCCCCTCCCTCTAATCAGGTGGTGAACTTTCAAAGGCTCTAGGACAAGATCGGAAACTTTCATCCTGTGGTTCAGAGAACCATCGGCGTCCTGGAAAATTATCTGCACTCTCCTTCTGAAATTCCTGAGGCCCTCGCCTCTTAAGTTCAATGCGTTTATACCATCGAAATAGATTTCCCCTGAAGAAGGTTCAATAAGGTGCAAAACACACCTTCCCACCGTGGATTTGCCACAGCCGCTTTCCCCAACCAGGGCGAAGGTCTCCCCTCTCCCTATCTCAAAAGAGACCCCGTCAACAGCCTTGATATAGTTTTTCCGAAACATGCCGCTGGCGAAGTGTTTCTTTAGATTTTCGACCTTGATTAGTTTTCCGGCCACAGGTGACACCTCACTCCATTTCTCATTTTCGGACTCACATGCCGACACACATCCTGCGACAGGGAGCATCTGGGATGAAAGCGGCATCCACGAGGAAGACGGATAAATTCCGGCACAGAACCTTTTATCGGTCTGAACCCGTCGCTTGAAATCGCCCCGAGCAAAGCGCCGGTATAGGGATGCTTAGGGTTTTTGAAGACCTCCTTTACACTTCCTCTTTCCACGATCTCACCGGCATACATCACGGCAACACTGTCGCATAGCTCAGCAGCTATGGCGAGGTCGTGAGTTATAAGGAGAAGGGAGGTATTGAACTCAACAATCAGTGCCTTGAGAAGCTCAACAATTTGTGCCTGTATGGTGACATCAAGAGATGTCGTAGGCTCGTCAGCAATAAGGAGAGAGGGGCTAAACGCTAGGGCGATAGCAATCATCACCCGCTGCTGCATCCCGCCGCTAAACTCGTGAGGATACTGGTCACACCTTCTCCGGGGAGAAGGGATTCCCACCATCTCCATCAGCTCAATCACCCTTTTTCTGGCTTCCTTTCTGGAACATTTTTCGTGAGCCCGCACAGCCCCAGCGATCTGGTCACCGACGGTGAAAACAGGATTAAGACAAGTCGCCGGCTGTTCAAAGATCATCGCGATTTCCCGCCCCCTGATTTTTCTCATTTCCGCTTCTTCTAACAAAAGAATGTCCTGCCCGTTGAAACGTATTTCCCCGCTGACATATGCGTTCTCAAGCAACAGACGCATAATGCTGAGAGCCACAATGGTTTTTCCGCAACCTGACTCCCCAACCAGACAAAGAGATTTTCCCTTTTTTATCTCCAGTCCCACTCCATCCAAAACCCGTACCAGCCCGGCTTCAGCAGGGAAATCCACACGCAAATCGCTTATCCTAAGTAAATCCACCGCTTAAATCTCCAGTTTCTTTACCTGTCTTATGTCAAACGCATCCCTGAGACCATCACCTGAAAAGTTGAAAGCCAGAACCGTTATCATTATAGCCAGTCCAGGGAAAATAGTGAGCCGCGGCGCCACCTGAAGGAATGTTCGTCCACTGTTCAGCATTGAGCCCCATTCCGGCATCGGCGGCTGGGCCCCGAGCCCGAGGAAGCTCAACGCCGCCGCTGAAAGGATAACTCCTCCCATCCCCAGTGTCGCCAGCACAATAACGGAAGGAAGCGCCTCCGGCAAAACATGGCGGAACATGATATAGAAATTGCCACCGCCCAGTGCTCTCGCCGCCTCCACAAAAGCTTTCTCTTTTACCGAAAGAACACACCCCCGCACCACCCGGGCGTACTTTGTCCAACCTACAACAGAAAGGGCCAGCATAACATTAAAGAGCCCCGGCCCGAGAAATCCAGCGATAACCAGTGCCAGTATAAGGCCGGGGAACGCCAGGAACACATCCACAATCCGCATAATAACCTCATCCACAATTCCCCCGGAATAACCGGCAACAAGTCCCAAAAGAGTGCCTGAAATGGCAGTTATTCCCACAACTATTATCCCTACCTGAAGCGAAACACGAGTGCCGTATATCAAGCGGCTCATGATACACCTTCCCAGGTCGTCCGTCCCCAGGGGATATTGCCAGGAAGAGGACAGGAGCCGCAAATTGAGATGCTGTTCGATAGGATCGTGTGGAGAAAAGAGAGGAGCAAGAATTGCCACTAGTATCAGCAAAGCTATTATTACAAAGCCCGTCATCGCCATCTTGTTTTTTTTGAGCCTGCCAAAAATTTCCAGGGTATCACGCAAACAAAATCTAGCTTTTATTCCCGCCGATAACGCACTGCCCTGAACGCTCCTTATGCCTATACGCCTCTCTTCTCATATCTGATCCTGGGGTCAAGATAGGCATAGGAAATATCAACCAGGAGATTAATCACGACAAAGACCGCCGCGGTGAACAGGGCAAATCCCTGAATCATGGCAAAGTCTCGATT
>JAUWOK010000086.1 GCA_030612165.1 Dehalococcoidia bacterium | reverse complement strand
TTATGAACTGGTGGCGCAAAGGCACCAAGCCATATAGCACCCAAAACGAGGGCTGCGCCGATACCCAATCCACCGGGATTGTTATAAAAGGAAATGAACAATTGCCATATGGTTTCCCACATTGATTGTCTCCCTTACGATATAAACATTCATCCAACTTGTCCCACGAGAGAATAAATGGAGGAGAACATGGTTGTAGCTACGAATCCCACCAACAGGCCCACGATGACGATTGCTATCGGTTCGATCAGGGCGGTCATGCTGGAGATGGCCCTGTCGGTTTCCTCCTCAAAAAGCTGGAATTGTCTCTCCATACTTCTGGGTAGGTCTCCGCTGTGTTCCGCTATGCTGACCATTTGCACCATGATGTGAGAGAATATGTGATGTTTTGCCAGAGCCTCCGATAAGGATAAGCCCATAAAAACGTCAGCCTGTATTACCGTTGTGGCGTCCTGGAAAACCCTGTTGGTGGAAATTGTGCGCACCATGTTTATCGTTTCCATGAAGGGAAGCCCAGCAGAAAGCAATACTGACATTGCGGAGGCAAAAGTTGCTTGGCTGCTGGATAAGAGTACTTTTCCCACTGTCGGTAGACGCAGGGCAAGATAATCCCATTTTTTCCTGCCCTCGGCCGTGCTAAAATATCGCCAGCCGCCCAGTATCAGGGCAGCTATGATGAAGAGCAGATATAATCCGTTGTTTTGCAACCAGCCATTGGTGGCAATGAGGATACGGGCGGAGGCAGGCATCCCTGCTCCGAATTCATCAAAAAGGGTGGCAAGTTTCGGTAATACGAAGACGAGCAGCGTCACGGCACCGAGGATGCCGAAGACGAATACTATAGAGGGATAAGTCAAAGCTTTTTTGACTTTGTGGGAGAGTTTTTCCTGGCGGTCAAGGTAGCTTTCCACTTTGTGCAGCATGACAGCCAGGCCACCTGTTTCTTCTCCGACCATAACCAGCTTGGAAAAGATGGGCGGAAAAACCCCGGGGTATTTAGACAGGCAGGATGAGAAAGTATTGCCGCTCTCAAGCTCCTGGATTATTCTGATAATCGTGTCTTTGAGGCGGGCATTAGGAGTCCTGGCGAGAAGTAGTTTCAGGGAAGGCAGGAGGGTAATGCCGGATTCCAGGAGGAAAGCGAGTTCGCGGGCAAAAGAGATCAGGTCTCTTGCTTTCACCTTGAACAGGGAAGGGAACATCTCATACCGGGAAGCTCTCGGGCGAACACTTTGCATAGAGACAATTGTCAAGTTTGATTCCCACAGGGTCTTCTCAGCGGCGCTTTCGGAGTCCGTGGCAATGATACCGGCTATCTTTTCTCCGCTTTCGTTATAGGCTATATATCTAATGGACATGTTTCTCCTAACCGAAAGTGAAAACGCTACGGGTCACCTCCGAGGGCAAAGTAAGACCTGCTTTCACTTTAAGCATGCCGTCATCGTGCATGGTGATCATCCCTTCACTGATAGATTGCTGCGTAATCTCGCTGGAGATGGCTCCTTTGTTTATTAATGTCCTTATCTTATCGCTCATGCTCAATACTTCGAAGACCCCCACTCTACCAAGAAAACCAGTGTGGGAACAAGAATTGCAACCCCTCCCTACGGAGAACTCGTCCAGTGTTTCTCCTGTTTCCTTTTGATACAGGATAGCCTCGGCACCGGTATGGCTTACTACTTTGCAGTGCGGGCAGATACGACGCACCAGCCTCTGTGCCAGGCTGCCTACAATAGCTGAAGTGATCAGGTAGGGCTCGACGCCCATTTCAGCCAGGCGGGTGATCGCACCGGCAGCGTTATTGGCGTGGATGGTGGTTATAACCAGATGCCCCGTGAGGGCGGCCTGGATAGCTGTGTTGGCTGTTTCGCTATCACGAATTTCTCCCACCAGAATGATGTCGGGGTCCAGGCGCATGATGGCGCGCAACCCGGCGGCGAAAGTTATCCCTGCCTGCCGGTTAACTTGAAGCTGATTAATTCCCTGTATCTGGTACTCAATGGGATCTTCTATGGTCATGATATTGCGCTTTGTTCCTGCAAGACGTTGAATAGAAGCATAAAGTGAGGTGGTTTTTCCTGAACCTGTAGGGCCGGAAACAAGAATCATGCCGAAAGGCAGAGAAAGCAGTTGCAAATATCTTTCCAGCGTGGATGGCTGGAAGCCAAGCTCGGGCAAGCCGAAGAACGTGGTTGTTTTGTCCAGTATCCTCATTACCACCATCTCCCCCATGTGGGTTTCCGCGGTGGCGACGCGAAAATCTATTCCTCTTCCTGCGATTTGCAGCGAAAATTGTCCGTCTTGAGGCCTGCGCCGTTCGGCGATATCCATTCCCGCCAGTACCTTGATTCTGGAGATCAACTGGTCGTGAATTTCCACCGGCAGAGAAACTGCCTGTCGCAGGACGCCGTCTATGCGATAGAGGATATCGAGGCTGTCCTCCCGGGGGACAATGTGGATATCTGATGCTCTTTCTTTTATTCCCTGAGATAGAATCGTATCAACCGCCTGGACGGCAGGAGCCCGTGCTACGACCTCCGCTTTTAGCAGCGGCATTTCCTCTGCTTTTTCCGGAAGGGTGGCTCTCAGGTGCTCGGCCAGGTGTGCAGTGGCTTTGTAATTGGCGTCAATAAGTTCCTGAATGCCTCCGTGTAATGGCAGAACAGCCCTGATTTTCATCCCGGCAAGAGAGGTCAACAGATCGAGAGTTTCTATATCTTCAGGGTTGTCTGTGGCTACTCGTAGAGAATCGTTCTCAACGGATAAAGGGATAACGTGTCTTTCTCTGGCCACGTGTTCCGGAACCAGTTGTACAGCTTCAGGCTGCACTTTGTACTGGCGCAGTTCAACCACGGGAATATTGAGCTGGAAACTTAAAACTGTGGCAATGGTCTCAGGGGAGAGGATGTTCTGCTCCGCAAGCACCTCACTGAGCTTTCTGCTATTGCGTTCGCTTTCCTGTAACGCTATATTCAGTTGCTCCTGAGAAATAAAAGCTCCTTCTACTAGAGCCTTGCCCAATCTGTCATCTATAGGTGCCATGGGTACTGTCATTTTTGCGTTCCAGCTACCTCCTGTTATTAACAAGCGTAGTCTATAACGAAATTGTTAACCAATCAAGATATGGCGAAGAAGTGCTGGTAAAATGGCCTTAAACACGCCATGTTGATGAAGAAGGAAGGATAAAGGTCTCTTTCTCCTCCGGGTGTTTTTGTCGCTGTGAAACTGGATTGGGATAGCCCGGATGTTA
>JAUWOK010000094.1 GCA_030612165.1 Dehalococcoidia bacterium | reverse complement strand
TATGTGGAACGCACATTGAAGGTTATAATCGGCAAGGTGCCAGTACTAAAGACTTGAGGACAACAAGCAAGTGTATTGCACATTGAATTCTGGGAACAGAGTGCATGCTTTGATGAAGTCATTGTAGTTGCCCACGGTTATTGTAGGTAAATTACAGAGGTGATAATAATGTTTAACGAAGCCAAGTGGCGGGTAAAAAGGAGGTTACTAATTTAGTAGCGTTTTGAAAATTACTGGCATCACTTCACCAAAACGTAGGAGCGATTCGTGAATCACCCCCAAGGAATACAGAGGAAGAATGGAGTTTGACCTAAAAAGATATCGTCGCCGTTCGCTCCACCTCAAAGAATTGGAAGGCGACAGGGAGTTCAGTCTGGTAGCGGAATTATTATGAGCATACTATCCGTGATAAAATCCCGCTGAATCGTATCTGGCAGTACTTCTATGAGAAGCCAATGCGCTGGGCACTCGATGAGGAGAATCAAAAGCAATATTTCAGCGCTGTGAGAAATCATGCCAGCAGAGAGATATTTTTTAGATTGGGATGTGCCGCTAGTAACCAGGGTGCGGGAATTTTTGTTGCCCGTGCCGCCCTCCGGGCTGGTTGACCTGGGGGAGACTCTGGTGGTTGTGCCGACGCGACAGGCGGGGAGGCGGTTGCGTGAAGCCCTGGCTGCCTATTGTTCGGAATGGGGAACAGCTCTTCTTTCGCCGCAGGTTGTTACGCCTGCTTTCTTTTTACGCGCTGCTGAAGGAAATTCTGCCGTGGCCAGCGGGATGCAGGTGTCTGCTGTTTGGGCAGAGGTGTTGATGCGGGCTGACCTCACGAACCTGAGTGGTCTTTTCCCCATGTCTGTACCGCACCAGGATTTTGACTGGGCCTTGTGTACGGCGGAAATGATACAGAAGGTGCGGGAGGAATTGCTGGAGGGGGGTTACCATGTCGCTGATGTGACGAAGAAATTTGGCGACATTTTGCAGGAAAGTGAGCGTTGGCAGGATCTTGCTGCGCTGGAAGAACTTTATCTGGTTCGTCTCGGAGAACTCGGATTGGCAGATCCCTGTATAAGCGTGCTTAAACAGGCAGAGGCGCCCGCTCTGTTTTCGGAAGTAAAACGAGTGGTGGTAGCGGCAGTGCCTGATCCTGCACCGCTGGTGGTACAGATATTAGAACGCCTGTCCGCACAGGTTCCGGTCGGCGTATTGGTGCAGGCTCCCCCCTCGCTGGCAGGTCTTTTTGACGATTGGGGGCGTCCTCTGGAAGAAGAGTGGCGGACATGCTCTCTTGATATTCCAGATGACAAGGAGAACATTTTTCTTGCCGCTTCTCCGCTGGCGCAAGGCCATCGGGTGCTGAATGTGATAGCAGAAGAAGCTGTACTTTTTGGGCCTGCTGATATCGCTGTCGGGGTTCCTGATAGAGGAGTAATTCCTTTTCTGGCTGATGCTCTGGCAGAAGGGGACATTTCTCCTTTTGACCCTACCGGCAGGACATTGGGAGAACACCCGCTGTATCAACTTCTGGAAGCGTTTTGCGGACTTGTGGAGAAAGGGGATTACGCCACCTGCAGTACCTTTCTGCGTCACGCTGACGTGCTCACATTCCTGGAGAAAAAACGGGGAGTTTCTGCGTGGAAACTTCTGGATGAACTGGATGATTTCCAGAATTTCTATTTGCCTGCGCGGCTTGGTGACATGGTTCAACTTTTGTCTTCTCATGGTGGAGGAGTGAAGGTGTGTAGGAAGGGAGGGATTGTTAATCTGGCTCGGGCAGTGGCCTTTATGGAAGAGCAGGTAAATATGTTTAATAAGAGTGATGAAGGCAGTGACGCGCTGCGTTCTTTTCTGGAGTCGGTGTATGAAGTACGGATGCTCATCCCTCACCTCGCGGAGGACATGGAGTTTATGGCGGCTGCGGAGATTGTGGATAGTGCGTTGCAGGAAATGTCGGGATGCTTTGCCGGTTTGCCTGACATGGACAGAAAACATGCTCTGGTGATTTTTCTGAGGGAATTGAAAAAAAAGCAGTATTACCTTGAAAAAGAGGGAGCTGCTATCGACCTGGAAGGCTGGTTGGAGTTGCCATGGAACGATGCTCCTTTGCTGGTTGTTACCGGTATGAATGATGGCAGTGTGCCCGATGGCAAATTAAGTGATAGTTTTTTGCCTGATTCGCTTCGTCGTCATTTAAACTTGCGGCACGATGCCGGGCGACTTGCCCGCGATGCTTATTTAATGCGTGTGCTTATTGAGCCGCGTCGAGAGAGAGGGCGTGTTTGTTTCGTGGTCGGCAAAATGGACGCACAGGGTAATCCTTTGAAACCTTCGCGGTTGCTTTTTCGTTGTGGTGATGAGGAATTGCCCGCTCGCGCGCGTCTTCTCTTTGGCGTTCCCTGGGATGGGAGGGATAACTATCCTCCCACAGTTAGTTTCCCCTTAACTGGCATTCCTCCTGACGGCATTCCTCTATCGCAACTTGTTCCTACAAGCTTGTCGGTTACTGCTCTTGGTAGTTACCTGGAGTGTCCCTTTCGTTTTTATCT
>JAUWOK010000072.1 GCA_030612165.1 Dehalococcoidia bacterium | reverse complement strand
TACTGAATACGACGATGCTGATGATTGCGGAGATACTCATCAATGCCCAGCACCAGGTATAGCCCCAGTGGTCGCTGATCGTACCAAAAACCAAGGGGGCTATTACCATTCCTATCCATAATACGGTAACTCCCACTCCGGTAATTGATCCAGCCAGCCTGGCTCCGGCGACTTCAGCCATCAATGCCATCATCACTCCATGCCAGCCTAAGAAACCTATCCCTATTAGAGAGGCTGACAAGAAGATCACCCAGGTAGATATGCCAGGATGTAAAAAGAAGGCCACTGTTGCTCCGAGCAGTGCAGTAATACTGATAATGATCATGGTCTTCATTCTGTCTCCATGCAGGAGGCGATCGCTAATTATTCCCCAACCAACGCGGGCAATAGCGCTGACTATCATGGCTGCCATGAAGCAGGTTCCGGCCAGCGTTCTGGTGAGGAGGAGATCTTCTTCCAGGAAAAGTGGCCAGTGAGCGGCAAAACCGGCCTGCCCTCCTGCCATGAGAGGCATTACTGCCAGTGTAACTAGCAAAACGGGGTTGGCGAGCACTGCGCGCAAGCCTTCGGTTTTTCCCGGGGGCGCTTCTTTGCTGGCAGCGGAAGTAGAGGAAACTGTTGAAGTATGTGTCTGTGGAGGCTGTTCCCTGTACAAAAAGAAAGAAATGATGCTCAGAATTAAACATAAAGCACCAACGAGCAGCACCGCCATATGCCAGTGGAAGGCCGAAGCCAGGGCGACCAAGACGACTCCATTCAGTGCCCCTCCGATGGCAACCCCCGATTGCTTGATACCCAGTGCCGTTGCTCTGGAATGAGAGGAGAACCAGCACATGAGGCCTTTAACCGAGACCTGGTTCAGTATTCCGTAGCCCATGCCGCTGATCGCTGAAAGAACGAGAATAGACATGTAATTATGGCAGAGAGACATGAGGGCAAAAGGCACTCCCATTAGCAGGAGGCTGATGATGAGCCACTTGCGGGCACCTGTTCTGTCGATCCATATACCGGAAGGGATGGCTATTGCGACTGAAGTGAGGTAAAGGACCGAAGTGAGCATGCCCACCTGGGTGTGAGTGATACCCATTTCGGGGCGGAGGTACATGCCCAGCACTCCCCAGGAGTAGGCTCCCATTGAAAGAAAAATTTGCGCGCTGGTTAACATAGAGAGAATGGCCCAGCGATAACCGTGCTCCTTCGTTTCCACTGGCTGAGCTATATCCATACTTTTTTATCTCTTTCCCTCCTGTTCTCTGGATTCTGGCCGTTGTTATGGCAGAGGGGAAAATGGCTACCGATTGAGAGAGAGCATTTCTGGTTTGCACTTTTCGGCAACGACGATAGACTTGATCTTCGTGACGGTTTCTTCAAGCATAGCGTGATGATTTACGACGATGTAGTCAAAAAAAGATATTTTTTTTATCTCCTCCTCCGCTTTTTGCAGCCTCAGCGCCAGGCGTGCGGGGGTCTCACTATGGCGCTGCTTGATTCTTTTTTCAAGCTCTTCGAGGGAGGGAGGCATCAGGAAAATGGAAATTGCCCAGGGCATGATTTTTTTGATGCTTTCTGCCCCCTGGATATCTACTTTGACTATCACGTCCGTGCCTCTCTTCGGGGCATCGATGATCTCATTTTGGGGTACGCCATAATAATTATCGTAGACACATGCCCACTCCAGGAATTGTTTTCGCTCAAGCAGTTGCTGAAACTTCTCCCTGGACAGAAAGTGATAATCCACGCCATCCTTTTCCCCTGCTCGTGCTGGCCGCGTGGTAGCTGTAACCGCGTAATGAAAAAGGCTTTCTCTTTCCTTCATCTTCTTGAGCACAGCATCTTTTCCCACTCCGGAAGGGCCGGACAGGACGACGAGCAGGGGTTTTGTTCTGTAGTGGGGAAAATCACAACTTGCCTGGAATGGCTCAATCATGTCTCGATTTTCTCCTCGCCTGACTCACACATGGTGCTCAGTCTGTGAGCTACTGTCTCGGGTGATATAGCGGCCAGAACGACGTGCCCTGTATCCAGGAGGATGGCGGCCTTTGATTTTCTACCGTGGGTGGTGTCAATTAATAACCCTCTGCTTTTAGCTTCCTTGATGAGACGTTTTGTGGGTTGGTGGTCGGGAGCAAGCAGAGCTATAATCCGGTTTGCCGCTATAATATTGCCGAAACCAACATGAACCAGTTCAGTGCCCATAAAACCTCCTAGATGATTTAATTTACGTCAAGCGTAAGTTTTTCCAGGTCGTCCCAGAACGAAGGATAAGATATCCGGGTTGCTTGAGCATGATTAACTATTGTTTCTCCCCGGGCTATCAAACCCGCTATTGCCAGACTCATAGCCAGACGGTGGTCGAAATGACTGCTGACTTCTGCTCCGTATAGAGATGTGCCCCCGTAAATTATCATACCATCGGGTAATTCTTCAATTCTGGCACCCATGCGGGAAAGCTCTCGTGATACGGTGGTGATTCTATCTGATTCTTTGACCCGTAATTCACCGGCATTTCTGATCACGGTCTTTCCTTTTGCCACACACCCTGCCACCGCTAGCACGGGTATCTCGTCAATGAGGCGAGGGATAATTTCTCCTGCGATTTCAATTCCTTTCAGTTCGCTTGATTCAATAGTAATATCAGCCACAGGCTCGCCCGCCTCTGTTCTCTTATTCTTTATCTGTATCATGGCACCCATGGCTGTGAGGACGTCCAGAATTCCCGTTCGCGTGGGATTAATGCCACAGTTTCTCAGGGTTATTCTGGACTGGGGGTGAATTGCTCCTGCAACCAGAAAGTAGGCTGCTGAACTGATGTCACCGGGAATGTGGATGGGGAGAGGGTGTGGGGGGGAGGTGGGAGGGTTTAAATAAATCCAGTTGTCCTCTTGGCGCAGATGGATCCCCATTTGCTTGAGCATGCGCTCTGTGTGGTCTCGTGAAGGTATTTTTTCATAGACAGCCGTTTCGCCGTGGGCAAAAAGCCCGGCCAAAAGAATTGCTGTTTTAATCTGAGCACTGGGTATAGGCAAAGCGTATTCTATCCCTTTCAGGTTTCCCCCTCTGATGGCCAGAGGAGCGAAAGAATTCTCTTGTCTTCCCTGAATGTCGGCACCCATGGCGCGCAGTGGCTCAACTAACCGTTTCATGGGACGGGAGCGGAGAGAAGCGTCCCCGGTGATGACGCTCAGAAAGGGCTGACTAGCCAGCAAGCCGCTTAAAAGTCTCATGGTGGTGCCGCTGTTTCCAGCGTTAAGCACATTGCTTGCCTCTTGGAAATTGGCTTCGTTTCCTGAAATCACGAGGGAAATAGATTCCTGTGCCGTCTCCCTCGTGATTTTTGTTCCCAGTGTTCTCAAGCATCTGATAGTGCTGGCGCAGTCCTGTCCTGGGGAAAAATTACTGATTCTGGTTTTGCCCTGGCGGGCGAAGCTATTAAAGATGATTGCCCGATGAGAAATGGATTTATCTCCAGGCAGGTCAATCTCTCCTGCCAGCCTGGGACACGTCCTGACTTTCCTGACTATCTCTTGCTTTTTAACCATTTTTCTCTTGCCATGCGGGCATGCGTCAGGGTTTTTTCCAGTTCCTCGCTTTCTGTTGCAATCAGTTCGCGATATATTCGCAGATTTTTGCTGAATGTATCAAGCCAGAAAAGAATAGCCTCTTTGTTTGTAGCGCAGATGTGAGCGTTTAGCGTAGGGTTTCCTGAAGCCAGACGGGAGGTATCCCGATAACCTGAAGCTGCCAGCGGGGACATTTCTGCCCAAGAAGGACTGTGCGCGGTTGTCGAAACCAGCGCAGCCGATAACAACATGGGCAGGTGGCTGATACCTGCTACGATTTCGTCATGCTCTTTGGCGTCTATGAAAAAGGGAGATGCCCCCAGGAGTTCTACCAGGTGTACCAGCGCACTTACTGCCTCCGCCGAAGCATTTTTCAGTGGGGTGAGGCAATAAATACTATTCTGGAACAACCCGCTTTCTGCGGCTTCCATGCCACAGGTTTCTTTCCCTGCCATGGGATGTCCGCCGATGAAGTTCATTGTGGACGGCAATAACTCTCGTGCCCATTCCATAACCTGGCTCTTGGTGCTTGCTGTGTCAGTGATGAGGCAGCCTTGCGGAGCGGACTTTGCTAACTGGCGAAGGATGTCTTTTATCGTGAGAACAGGAGTGGCAATAACGATGATCTCGGCTTCTTTTACTGCATTGTCGAGGTTTGTTTCTCCGCTATCAATTATTCCTGATTTTATGGCTGTCTTAATGCGATCCAGGCGGCGGGCGTAGCCGATTATTTCCACTGTGAGGTTGTTTTGCTTCAAAGAAAGGCCTATGGAGCCACCAATGAGTCCCAGCCCAACTATAGCTATACGCATGCCGTATTATAGCATGCCCGGCATGACATGAATTGAAGGAAAAGGCTGTTGAAACTCGATGATAATGTCCTCTGTAGGACTCGATAGAAATGTTCTCTTTCCTTTAAAAAGAGGTAAAGAACAGGCATCTTGCGAGGAGGTGTCTGAATGGAAGGAGGAGCTTTAGCCATGAGTCAGAGGGAACGTTCCCGCCTGGTCATGATGACCAGGGTGAGGGAGAAG
>JAUWOK010000010.1 GCA_030612165.1 Dehalococcoidia bacterium | reverse complement strand
TGTGCTTATTGAGCCGCGTCGAGAGAGAGGGCGTGTTTGTTTCGTGGTCGGCAAAATGGACGCACAGGGTAATCCTTTGAAACCTTCGCGGTTGCTTTTCCGTTGTGGTGATGAGGAATTGCCCGCCCGAGCGCGTCTTCTCTTTGGCGTTCCCCGGGATGGGAGGGATAACTATCCTCCCACAGTCAGTTTCCCCTTAACTGGCATTCCTCCTGACGGCGTTCCTCTATCGCAACTTGTTCCCACAAGCTTGTCGGTTACTGCTCTTGGTAGTTACCTGGAGTGTCCCTTTCGTTTTTATCTGCGTTATGTGCTAGGTATGGAAGAAAAGAGCGATGAAAAGTGGGAGATGGATGCCAGGGATTTTGGTTCGTTGGTGCATGATGTATTGACGCAGATGGGCAGGGATGAGCAGATGCGTCGTTGTGAAGAAGGACAACAGTTAGGAAAGTTCTTTGATAATGCGGTAGATGTGTGGGCGGAAAAGCGTTTTGGCTTGTCATTGCCGCTACAGGTAAGCATGCAGCTTGACGCGGCTAAACAGCGGCTTGGTGCCGTGGCAGAGGTGCAGGTCGGGTTGGTCAGGGAGGGCTGGGAGATATTCAAGAGCGAAATGTGGGTTGAGGGCAAAATAGAGGGTATGCGTATCCGTGGGAGAGTTGATCGTATTGATCGCCACAAACGGACGGGGCAAATTCGAGTGCTGGATTATAAAACGTCGGATTGGGCAATAAACCCGATAGCAGCTCATAGCGCTTCGCTTGCCGGCGCCGGAGAAGTAAGAAATTATGCACAGGTTGTGATTGCCGGCGATAAGAAGCGCTGGATTGATTTGCAACTGCCTCTTTACAGGCTGATGTTGCCTGACACAGGGGAGTTTTCAGGAACGGTTGAATTCGGCTATTTCAATTTGCCCGGAGCGGTGAATAATACGGGTGTGCAAATCTGGGATGGTTTTGATGATGTTCTCCTGCAGTCCGCCGGAGAGTGTGCCAGGGGTGTCGTTGCTGATATTCAATGTTGCCGCTTCTGGCCGCCTGCAGAGAAAGTAAAATTTGATAATTTTGAGAGACTCTTTCCCAGGGGGATTTCTCAATGCCTGGACGTGGACTCTTTTCAGGCTTTTATGGTGAGAGAAAGTAGTGAGTAATAATGAAATCAGGCACCAGGCTATAGCGGCCTCTGCTGGTTCGGGGAAAACGTTTCAGCTTGCCCACCGTTACATAAGACTTTTGTCGGAGGGGGTGCCTCCGGACAGAATTATTGCCCTGACTTTTTCTCGTAAAGCGGCAGGTGAAATTTTCGATTCGATCATCGGCTATCTTTGCGCAGCGGCGGCTTCTCCGGAAGAGGCAGACAGGACGAGCAGGAGGGTTGGCATTTCTGCTTTTGGCCAGGAAGGTTTTCGTGTTTTGTTGCGGGAGCTTTTGGATAGCCTGCATCGTTTACATATCTCTACTTTGGATAGCTTTATTGTGGGAGTGGCGAGGGCATTTCCCCTGGAACTGGGAATTCCCGCGTCTTTTCAAGTGCTGGATGAGAACGGCACTGCGGCGCAGCGTGCCTGGCATGAAGCGCTGGCAGGGCTTTTCGAGCATGGTTGTGCAAGCAGAGTGGCACGGCAAGAATTACTGGCAGATTTCAGGCAGGCAACTTTTGGACGGCAGGAGAAAAACCTGGAGCAGAAACTGGAGACCTTTATCAGAAAATATCTGGGCTATTACAGAATTCTGCCGGCGTCCCGGGCATGGGGGCAGGAACAGGTTGTCTGGCCGGACGGATTTCCCTGGCAGCCAGAGCAGGGTAGTGTTGAAATTGCGGTAGATGAACTGGGGAAGTTGCTGGCACAGGATAATCTTTCTGATAACGCACTGAGTCGCTGGCGATCTTTTCTCGATGGCGTGAAAGGATTCGGTTCCGACTCGCCATGGAGCAAAGAGGTTGAATACCTTTTCAAAAAGCTTGCAACTGACATGGAGGGGCTACGAAAAGGAGAAGCCAGTGTTCACATTAGCAAAAAAGAATATGGCTTATCCAGGGAGGAATGCCATCTCGCATTGGTGTTGGTTAAACATATCATGGCAACGGAAATTCAGTCTGCTATGGCGAAAACCTGTGGCATATATCGTTTCCTCGACAGGTACGAGAGTTTTTACGACGACATGATGCGGCGACAGGGCAGACTCACTTTTACCGACATCCAGTATTTGTTGACTGGAGCTAACCGCTATACGGGTGGTGGCGTGCTCAGTCGCCAGCCGAGTGGTGATAGCGCACATCTCTACATAGATTATCGCCTTGACGCAAAATTGGATCATTGGTTGCTGGATGAATTTCAGGATACCAGTAATCTGCAATGGGAAGTGCTGCGCAATCTTGTCGACGAAATATTGCAGGACGACAGCAGGCAGCGCAGTTTTTTCTATGTTGGTGATGTTAAGCAGGCGATTTACGGCTGGCGTGGCGGCAATGTCTGGCTTTTCGGCAATATCCTGGCGCTGTATGGAGAGAGTATCGAGCAAAAAGTACTCAGCACCTCCTTCCGCTCTTCTCAGCCGGTTATCGACATGGTTAATCGTGTGTTTTCTCTGCTACCAGAGGATAGATTGTCAAAAGAGGTTGTGGAAAAGTGGGGAAAAATTTGGCAGGAACATCATTGTCAGGAGGGATCTGTCCCGGAGAAGGGCTATGCGGCCTTGCTGGAGCCTTGTTGTAGTGAAGGACAAGGCGGGGTTGACGACGAAGCTCGTTACGATTTGGTAGCTTGTTTGTTAAAGAAAATTGAGCCTGTGAGCAGAGATCTTTCAACGGCGGTTCTGGTGCGGACCAATGAATGCGGGAGGGAGATAGCTGATTTTCTCCGCCGTGAATGTCCCGGCGTGAACATCGTTCATGAAGGCAGGGCTGTACTTGCGGATAATCCCGTCGTTTTGCTTTTGCTGGCACTGGTAAAGTTTGCGGCACATCCTGGCGACACTTTTGCCTGGCGACATTTGGAGATGAGCCCGCTGGGCAGCTATTTCGTGCGGGAGAGGCTGACGCGGGAGGAGCTTTCGCTGGTGTTACTGCATGAGATACAGGAAAATGGTTTCCGTCTTTTTTTGCACCGTTGGGGGAAAAAGCTGAGTGAAGTGTGCGGGCTGGATGATTTTGGGAGGAAAAGGCTAGCAGACATGGTCAATGCCGCTGCCGAGTTTGATAACAGGGGTGAGCGTGACTGCAATGCTTTTTGCCAGTTCATTAACAGCTATGAAATACATGAACCACCTGGCAGCAATGCCATACGTATTATGACCATACATCAGGCAAAAGGATTGGGTTTTGATGTGGTTATCTTGCCTGATTTGCAGAAAGTGGACATGGCAACCGCCCTGTACAGCGATTTTATTTTGAAACGTGATCAGATGGAGAAACCTGAATGGATGTTAAAAATGCCTCATAAAGTTGTTGCCCAGAATGACGCGGTTCTGGTTGCTTGTCTGCAAGCTGCTGATGAGGCAGCTAGTTTTGACGCTTTATGCGTATTATATGTAGCGTTGACGCGTGCCAGGCAAGGGCTTTACATAATAACCTCCCCTCCGGCCAGGAATGCTTCGTCTTTCCCCCCCGCAGCCTTTTTGCGGATGCAACTGGGAGGGGAAAAGCAAACAGAAGAAAGTTTGTCCGATACAGTTGGTGGGGGAAAATGTAATTGTTTTTATGAGAAGGGAGAACGTTACTGGTATGAAGAAGAAAAAAAAGAGGGGGTCGAAGGAGGAGAAGAAAAAGAAGCTGAATTACCAGCGGGCTTTAACGAATTTCCCTCGCGGAGAAGGGCATTACTAAATGTGATTCCTTCGGCCGAAACGAGAATGGGAAAAAGCGCCAATCTGTTGTTTGCTAAAGCCGCTCGTGGCGGTCGTGAATTGGGCGTAGCGATACACGAATTGTTCGAGCGTGTTTCCTGGTATGGTGAAGTTGATGAGGAGGAATTGATTCGGGAATGGTTTGCTTCCTCTATGGCGAGGAGGGAGGTGAAAGAGAAAGCTGTTGAACAATTTCGTCGTGCACTCAAATCGGTGGATGTTCAACAGGCGTTGTCCCGCCCTCACGGCGATGCCTGGTTATGGCGTGAAAAACGGTTTGAGGTTGTGCTTGATGATCGCTGGCTGACGGGGATTTTTGACCGTGTCGTCATCGTGCGAGACGAAGGAGGCAAAGCACTGAGCGCTACAGTGGTGGATTTCAAAAGTGACGAAGTCGTTTTTGCACTGGAAGTGCCGGGGCGGGCGGAGAAGTATCGTGTGCAGATGTCGCTTTACAGGGATGCTCTGTCCCGGATACTGCAGGTTGCTCCCGCCCAGATAACGTTGAGGCTTTTGTTTACCTGCCCGGGCAAAGTATATGATTTCTTGTAAACAGGGGAAAAGATTAGCTGTACCAGGAGGACGTAAATGGTTGAAATAGTGGCACGGGTGATATCTCAAAAAGGAGTTTGCCAGGCCGGGCACAGGGTGGGAGACGAGTTTATCATTGGGCAAGAGACTCCGGCGGGCATGTGCTCCTGGGCGTTCCATACGCTTTTCCCTTTCGCTGAAGTTCTGCAGTTCGGAGGCTCTTTTCCCTGGGAAGAAGATAAAGACAAAACTATTGTTGCTTGCCCTGACCCGGCAAACCCGGTGGTGTTTGAACTGCGGAGGATTTAGTTTTTGGGGAGGGAGCCTTCTTGTTTTTTGTTGCACTGGGTAGCCGGATGGGCCTGCGAGGAGATTTGGTGTTGGTCGCTCCAGTGTTCAGCGCCAGTATTCCGTTTAATGCTTCGTCAATGTTTTTAATGAAGACGAATTCAACCTCATCCTTGACTTGCTGAGGGACCTCTTTCAAGTCTCTCTCGTTTTCCTGTGGCATAAAGATTCTTTTCAATCCGGCACGATGAGCAGCCAGTATCTTTTCCTTGATGCCGCCCACGGGCAATACCCGTCCTCGCAGAGTGATTTCCCCCGTCATCCCTGTATCCCTGGGCACTGGTCTTTTTGTTAACGCTGACACCAGCGATATTGCCATGGTGACGCCTGCTGATGGGCCGTCCTTAGGTATGGCACCGGCGGGAACATGGATGTGGAGGTCGTTTTTTTCGTAAAAGGTTTTATCAGCACCGAGAGATGCTGCCCTAGAACGCACATAAGTGAGCACTGCCCGTGCCGATTCTTGCATTACGTCTCCCAATTGGCCGGTCAAAGTAAGGTTACCTTTTCCGGGTACTAAAGTAGATTCTATAAACAAAATGTCGCCGCCTGCCTGCGTCCAGGCCAATCCGGTGGCTACGCCCACTTCGTCCTTTTCCTCGCTTAATTCGTATCGAAACTTGCGGGAGCCCAGGAAATCCTCCAGCACATCGAGGGAAACATCGGTTGTCGATTGTTCTCCTTCCGCCACCTGTCGAGCTATCTTGCGGCAGATGGTGCCGATTTCCCGTTCCAGATTTCTCAGCCCTGCCTCCCGGGTGTAATCCCTGGCTATGGCCAGAATAGTCTCGTCTGAGATGGTAAAAGAATCTGCGGGCAGGCCATGCTCCTCGAGTTGTCTTGGCAACAGGAATTTTCTGGCTATGTGTAATTTCTCCAGTTCGGTGTATCCGGGCAGTTCCAGTATCTCCATCCTGTCTCGCAGAGAGGGAAGAATGGGGTCGGCGAGATTAGCGGTAGTAATGAACATCACACCGGATAAATCGTAAGGAATTTCCAGATAATGGTCACTGAAACTGAAGTTCTGTTCCGGATCCAGGACCTCAAGCAGAGCCGCGGAAGGATCGCCCCGGAAATCCGCTCCTACTTTATCAATTTCATCGAGCATGAAGACAGGATTGTTGGAACCGGCACGCCGCATTCCCTGGAGGATTCTTCCGGGCAGGGCTCCTACATAAGTACGTCTGTGTCCACGGATTTCCGCTTCGTCCCGAACTCCTCCCAGGGATAAGCGAATAAATTTACGTCCCAGCGCACGGGCGATAGAACGTCCTATGGATGTCTTGCCAGTGCCGGGAGGGCCAACAAAACATAAAATAGGGCCCTTCATGTCCTTCTTGAGTTTGTGTACTGCCAGATAATCGAGAACCCTTTCTTTGACTTTGTCCAGGTCGTAGTGGTCCTCGTCTAAAATTTCCTTGGCTTGTTTTATATCCAGATTATCCTCGGTGAACTTGCTCCAGGGGAGAGAGATAATCCAGTCAAGGTAGGTTTTGATTGTAGAATATTCAGCAGCCTGAGGGGGCATCCTGGACAGACGGTCAAGTTCCTTCTGAGCTTCTTTCTTTGCCTCATCTGGCAGATTGGCCTTCTCTATTTTCTCTTTGAGTTCGTTGATCTCTACGGCTTGTTCGTCACTCTCGCCCAGTTCCTTTTGGATGGCTTTAAGCTGTTCCCTTAAATAGAAATCTCGCTGGCTTTTGTCCACCACATTTTTGACCTCGGATTGGATTTTCCCCCGCAGTTCCAGTATCTCCAACTCGCGGGCAACGAGAGGAGTGAGTTTCTCCAGTCGTTTCTGGACGTCCAGAGTTTCCAGTATTTCCTGGCTTTCTTCCAGATTGAGGTTACTTTGTGAAGCTACGAAATCGGACAGCTTTCCCTGGTCGGAGATGTTCAGGGCGAAGATAGCCAGCTCGTCCGGCAGATTAGGTGCCAGCGAGACTACTTTTTGGAAAAGCGACAGGATATTGCGCGACATGGCTTCAACTTCCGGGGTCTTGTCTATGTGCTCTTTAACCTCTGTTACTTTGCATTTCAGATATGGTTCGGTTTGTGTTGTTTTGGATAGCTTTATCCTGCTGATGCCCTGCAGGAGAGCGTGAACGGAACCATCTGGTGTTTTGAACATCCTGGCGATTCTGGCTGCCGTTCCAATGTTGTATAAGTTCTCTTGCGTATCTTCGTCTTTGCCGGGGCGCAGCGCGAAGAAGCCGATGAGATTATCCCCGGCAGCGGCATCATCTATCAACCTGGCCGTTTCCTCGCTGCTTGAGGACATGGGAGTGGTCATGGAGGGATAGATTACGCTATCTTTACTGGCGATAATCGGCAGCTCGCTGGGGATGGGAACTTCGCCGGGTTCTCCTCTTTTCTTCTTTCTGCCTGGTAATAGCGTTAGTTTCTTATTCTGTGTCATTCTCTCCGATTGTCCGTTTCTATTTTAATATTGAGGTTTTGCCGGGCTTTCACCTTGGGCATGGTTACTTCGACTATGCCGTCCTCGTAAAAGGCGGCGATGCGGGTGTGATCCACGATTGCGGGCAAACTGATACTTTTTTCAAAAGGGCCACTGGCAATTTCCATCTGGTAATATGTTCCCCTCTTGCCAGTTTTCTGAGCCTTTTTTCTTTCTCCCCTGATGGTGAAGCTTTTCTGGTCAACAAGTATCTCTATGTCGTTTTCCTGAACTCCAGCCAGATCCACGGTTATAATAAATTCAGTTGCTGTTTCGTAGATATCTATAGCTGGTTGCCAGATGCTAGGGGAAAAACGGACTGTCGGTGGTTTTGATCTGGCGATATAATCCAGGAGGCGGCTCATCTCGCTTTGCAGAATGCCTGCATCGCTGGGCCAACCGTCAAAGAACGAAGGCATAGTTTCTCTCCTGTTATCTAAATTTTGTACAGGTAGTATAGGCTGAATCATAGCAAATATTACATAAGTTTAAAAGAATTATTTGGTTTGGAAGGAATTGTGTGCATAGGTTATAATGCTTGGTTCCCTAGTGTGCGGGCGGGTAGTTCTGCTTTATTGACGGCAGGATAAGGCAAATGACTAGAAGATAAATGGCTGAACGTATTTTTATAGGGGTTGCCTGGCCATATGCCAACGGCCCTTTACATCTGGGGCACATTGCTGGGGCCTATCTGCCGGCGGATATTTTTGCCAGGTACCATCGCCTTAAAGGGAATGAAGTGTTGATGGTTTCAGGGAGCGATCAACATGGAACTCCTATCACTTTGCGGGCAGAACAGGAAGCTGTATCTCCCCAGGAAGTAGCTTCCAGATATCATGAACAGTTTGTTGACTGCTGGCAGAAATTGGGGATTTCCTTCGACTTGTTTACCTCCACCGGCACAGCAAACCACGCGCATGTTGCACGGGAGATATTCCTGGATTTACTGGATAAGGGTTACCTTTATCGGGACAACATGCCTCAGGCCTATTGTCCTCGTTGCCAGCGCTTCCTTCCTGACCGGTATCTTGAAGGCACCTGTCCTCACTGTGGCTCGCCCGGAGCCAGAGGTGATGTTTGTGATGAGTGCGGCAAGCCCATGAGCAACGTGGACATCCAGGGGTTCCACTGTCGTTTTTGTTCCTCCGCCCCCCGTTTCGAAGTTTCTGAACATTTTTTTCTGCGCCTCAGCGCTTTTGAAGACAAAATACGTTCATGGATGGCCGAACAGTCCTTCTGGCGGCGTAATGTATCTGGCACTACCAGGAAGTTTTTGGATGAAGGGTTAAAAGATAGAGCTATCACCCGCGACATGGATTGGGGAGTGCCTGTGCCGCAGGCGGGCTTTGAACACAAACGCATATATGTCTGGTTTGAAGCGGTTATCGGGTATCTGTCGGCGAGCAAAGAGTGGGCGATGTTGCGAGGCGAAGAGGAGGCCTGGCGACCATTCTGGCAGGAAAAAACCAAGAGCTTTTATTTCGTAGGCAAGGATAATATTTTCTTTCACACTGTTGTCTGGCCTGTTATGTTGATGGGTTGTGGCAATTTAAATCTTCCGTATGATATTCCTGCCAATGAGTTTCTGACTATTGAAGGCAAAAAACTTTCAACCAGCCGTAACTGGGCAGTGTGGCTGTCCGATTACCTGGAGCGATATGACCCTGATCCGTTGCGGTATGCGCTGGCGGCTAATATGCCGGAAACTGGTGATGCCGACTTTTCCTGGCGAGAGTTTCTCCGCCGCAATAATGACGAATTGGTGGCCACTTATGGCAACCTGGCGCACCGTGCTCTGACTTTTGCTTATCGCAATTTTGCCGGAAAAGTGCCCGCTCCGGGCGAACTTGATGACGAAAGCAAAAGATTGCTTTGCAAGGCTGAGGAGACATTGAGAGTTGTGGACGATGCGCTTTGTCGTCGCAGTTTTCGTGAGGCACTCAGAGGAAGCATGGCGCTGGCCCAGGAAGCTAATCGCTATCTTGAAGAACAATCGCCGTGGAAAAAAGGCAAGGAGGATGCCGGCTCGTCGGCCAGATCTATTTATACGGTTCTTTCAGTGCTGGCAGCTTTGAAGACAATCATGTACCCTTTTCTACCTTTTAGCTCGGAGAAGTTACATTCCATGCTTGGTTTTGAGGGGAAGGTTGCTGACGTGGGCTGGCAGTGGCAAAGTCTGCCTCCCGGGCAGAAGCTTACTGAACCGCAGCCGTTGTTTAAGAAACTGGACAGTGAAATTGTCGACCAGGAAACTTGTCGTCTGCCTGGTGGCCAGTAGGCGGAGAAGAAGTCTTAGTCTAAAAGGGAGAGCGCCTAACCGGCGGGTTTTATCAGGAGGCAACCTGGGGGGCAAGCCCCTCGAATATCTTTTTAAGATCTTCCTCTGTCAGAGTTTCCTTGACGATGAGCTCCCCTGCCAGCTCTTTTAGTTTCTTCTTATTCTTAACGAGTATATCGGTGGCTCTCTTGTAAGAGCACTGAATGAGATCCTGTATCTCTTCGTCAATTTCATCTGCCAGCTTATCGCCATAATCACGCTGTTCGCTGATCTCACGGCCCAGAAAGACGAGTTCCTGTTTTTGCCCGAACGTGCGCGGCCCCAGTTTTTCGCTCATACCGTATTCAGTCACCATTTTCCTGGCCAGCTTTGTTGCCCGTTCCAGGTCATTTTGGGCACCGTCGGTTACTTCTTTGAAGATAGTTTCCTCGGCAACTCGTCCACCCAGCAGTATGGACAGCATGTCGCTAAGCTGGGACTTGGTGTATAAATGGCGGTCTTCGGTAGGAAGGATACTTGTCCATCCTCCCATCCTGCCGCGAGCAATGATGGAAACCTTGTGCACAGGGTCGGCGTTGGGCAACATCCTGGCTACCAGGGCATGGCCGCTTTCGTGGTAAGCGGTTATCTCTTTTTCTTTCTGGCTGATTACGCGTGATTTTCTCTCAGGCCCCATTTTAACCCGGTCGGAGGCGTCTTCAAGTTCCTGCAGGGAGACATCCTTGCGGTTGCGCCGGGCGGCCAGCAATGCAGCTTCGTTGAGCAGGTTAGCCAGGTCAGCGCCGCTGGAACCCGGAGTTTCCCTGGCTATAACATCCAGGTCGTCAGGATTTGCTATAGGCTTGCCCTTGGCGTGTATTTGAAGAATCGCGGTACGTCCCTTAATATCCGGATAATCAATAACGATATGGCGATCAAAACGCCCCGGGCGCAATAATGCGGGATCGAGGATATCGGGGCGATTGGTGGCGGCCAGAACAATGACATTGGTGCTGGTGTCAAAACCGTCCATTTCTGACAATATTTGATTCAGCGTTTGTTCTCGTTCATCATGTCCTCCTCCCAGCCCGGCGCCGCGGTGTCTGCCAACGGCGTCAATTTCGTCAATAAAAATGATAGCGGGAGGAGTCTGCTTTGCTTTCTCGAAGAGGTCTCTAACGCGGGCGGCGCCAACCCCGACGAACATTTCCACGAATTCGCTGCCGCTGATGGAGTAGAACGGAGCACCGGCCTCTCCCGCTATAGCTTTGGCCAGCAGGGTTTTTCCTGTGCCGGGTGGTCCCACCAGGAGTACACCTCTGGGTATGCGCGCTCCTAAATCATGGAATTTCTGAGGTGACTTGAGGAAGTCCACGATTTCCTCAAGTTCTTCTTTGGCTTCCTCTACTCCGGCGACGTCGACGAAGGTCACCTTGGACTTATCGGGGGAGGCCAGCCGTGCCTTGCTTTTGCCGAAACTGAAAGCTTGTTTGCCAGCGCCGCTGGCTGAACGGAAAAAGAAAAAGAACAGAACTCCCAGCAAGGCAATAGGCAGGATAACCTGCAAGCCGATGGCGCCCCAGTTGATGCCAACGGGTTTAACGTCTATCGGTATGCCGGCTGCTCCGGAATTCTCGAGATAATCGGATAGCTCTGTAGTGCTTCCACTGAAGGTGGATTTGATTATATCTTCCCCGTTTTTTATGCCGACAATGGTATCCCCCTCCTGCCTGATGGAGTCAATCTTTCCTTGCGATGCCTGTCCAATGAATTCGTAGGTTTTCACCTCTTCGGGCGCAGAAGAGTTTGTATTGAACATGGCGAAGACGAGGAACATCGCTACCACCATGATCGTGAGGTAGAAGAAGGTATTATTGCGGCTGAAGTCTTTTTTCATTTTATTATTCGCTTAGCTGCCGCATGATATCATGAATGCCCGCCCATTTTAAAACCGACGCTTTAAAATTTTGAGAAGAGGGCTGCTCATGCGCTTACCCGAAATATCTGTAAGTTTCCTGCAGGAGCAGGGCGTCATCTTCCAGGTTAGGGCTCTCGCAGATAACCAGCCCGCCGACGCGAAAATCCTTGAGCGCCCTGAGAAGGGCAGGGTAATTGAGGTCGGACTCCTTTAAGTTCAGGTGTTTTATTTCTCCCTTGTCTCCATAAGCTATTCCGGCAATATGTATATGCATGTCATCCAGAGCTGCTTTCCCCAGCTTGTTTTCTATACAGGAGAGGATGTCGCAAAAGTCTTCGTAAGAATTAGTTTTTCCGTTTGTTCTGGCATGACAGTGGGCAAAATCAACGCAGGGAGCAAGGCCGTTCACCTCGCTGCTTAAATTAACCAGCTCTTCTATCGTGCCAAACTGGCTGATTTTCCCGGTGGTCTCTGGCCTGATAATGAGCCTCTCTTCTCCCGCGACAAACTCCGCCTGATTTATGATCTCTTCCGTCTGATTCTTCACGGCGTCGTATGTTTTTTGGGGAGAATCTCCCATATAGAAAGCGGCATGAAAAACCACGCTGCGTGCACCACAGAGGGAAGCGATGCGGACGGCGTGGAGCAGTCTTTTTCTGCTGGCGGTGATTTTCTCTGTTTCCCGGGCATTAAAATTGATAAAATAAGAAGCATGGGCACTGAGACGCACCCCTTTTTCCCTGGCTAGCTGTTTTATCTCTATGGCGCTTTTTTCGTTTACTCGCACCCCTCGCACAAACTCCAATTCCATGCAGCCTAATCCCAACTCGGCGATGCGCTCAATCCCTTTTAACGTAGTTCGTTCCCCTGCGCTATGGGGAATTCCTGCTGTTCCAAAAAGCAACTCTGGCAATTTCATTTTCTCCAAGCTTAATAATAGAGCAGAGTCTCTTTGTCGGTCAAAGTTTCTTGCTGTCCTCTATTTTGAGCAGATGGCAGCATAGTTATGCAAAGTGATACAATAATAAAATAAAAGAGGAGAAAATCTTTCTGAAAACCAGAGAAGTAGCGCGTTTAGTGGTGGAAGCCGCCGAGGAAAAGCAAGCAGGCGATATCGTCATGCTTGCTGTGGGGGAGGTGTGCTCCTTTACAGATTATGTCGTTATCTGTAGCGGAGAAAGCGATCGTCAGCTAGAGGCTATCTGGCAGGGGGTTTCGCGGGCTTTGAAGGAGAAAGGAGTTCCTCCCCTTCACAAGGAAGGGGAGTCCTCTTCGGGCTGGCTTGTCGGTGATTTTGGCTCAGTTGTTGTGCATGTATTCGGGCAAGCCGAGCGGGACTACTATCAACTGGATGCTGTGTGGCCTGATGCGCTTCCCGTGGTCAGGATTCAGTGATTTTCTCTACTGTATCCACCTGTCGATGTCGCGAGAATAATCCACTAATTCAGCTGTTCCAAAAAAGAGACTGATTTCTTTGCGGGCGTTCTCTATTGAATCCGAGCCGTGCGCCAGATTGTAGCCGATATCAAGCCCGAAATCTCCTCTGACAGTGCCAGGCGAAGCTTTAGCGGGATCGGTCTCTCCCAGAGTTTTTCTTATTACTTCCACCGCGGATTTTCCCTGGAGAACTACAGCGATAATAGGGGAGGAGGTGATGTAATTTATCAACTCGGCAAAAAACCCCTTTCCTTTATGGATGCTGTAGTGTTGCTCCGCCAGTTTTCTGTCCATGTGCAGCATTTTCATGGCGATGATTTTCATGCCCTTTTTCTCAAAGCGAGAGAGTATCTCTCCTGCCAACCCCCGCTGCAGGGCATCAGGTTTAATTAAAATCAAGCTCTTTTCCATAATAATTCTCCTCGTAAATGAATTTCCCGCACCGGGTTGTGAGCATATATTATGGCATCATATTGTAAAACAGGGCAATCAGGTCCATTTTCTCCAGGGAAGCAACTATCTTGTCTGCCTGTTTCAGGTCCTTTGCGTTGTGGGTGTTGCTGACGGCCAGGCAGCTCATTCCGGCCGCCCTTGCTGCCCTGATTCCGTAGGGAGAGTCCTCTATTACCTCGCAATCTGACGGGACGACTCCCATCTTTTCTGCAGCCAGCAGAAATATTTGAGGGTCGGGTTTGCCTTTGCTTACCTCATGGCCGGAAACAGTGCAGTGAAAAAGGTCCTCTATCTTCAACTCTTGCAAGATAAAATCGATATTTTCTCTGGGGGCGGAAGAGGCCAGCGCTTGTTTGAAATTTCCTTTTTTAACGGCCTCCAGCAGGTTGATGACTCCAGGGAAAGGCTTCACATGATGCCTTGCTTTTTCTTTAAAAAGGCTTTCTTTCTCCTGTACTATCGCCGGGATTTCTTTTTCAGCTATCTTCTCTCCCAGAAGCTTGCGTACAAAGGTATCGTTTCTCATGCCGAACATGCTGATAAAAAGATCCCAGGAGAGAGATATTTTCCTGCGAGCCAGAATTTCTTCCCATGCTTTGAAATGGAAGAGAGCCGTATCGGCAATTACTCCATCCATGTCCCAGATGATTGCTCTTTTCGACGGGTTCACAATATAGAATAAAGATTCAATTTCAGCTATAGTAGAATCATCTTCTAGTTTGAGCGCTCCTCTTGTCTCCGCTAATCTTTTTGTTAATTTGGTGACCCAGCCGGTTATGTGAATTGTTTCCCCTACCTGCGCCATGTGTTTGAAGCGGACGCTGCTCTTTGCGGTAACGCATTGGGCGATTCCCGAACAGAGGAGGGCGTAAGCGGTTATCTCGTCTAAGAGTGTGTAAAGAATTCCCCCATGTATCGTGTTATTCCAACCCTGGTGATACTTGCCAGGGGTAAAGTCTGCCGTTACCTTTCCTTCGTGGTGAACAGGCTTTAGTTTAAGCCCGATAGGGTTCTGTGCACCGCAGGCGAAACAAAGGTTGGTGCCGGAGCCTTCTGATTCTGTTTTTGCCATTTGTTTTTCCTTTCTCTTCTCGTGATGTGTCACTGTTCAACATTCAGGAGCGCATTGCCTTCCGTCTTTTGCCTATTCTAGCAACACTCTCTCTCAGAAGCTATAATAATCGGTATGCATAGCCGTGCAGACAATAATACGAGCAAAGGACTTGTCTTGCTGGTTACCACAATGTCTGCCTTTTTCTTCCCCTTCATGGGTTCTTCTGTCAATATTGCGCTACCCTCAATCGGGCAGGAATTATCATTAAATGCAATCATGTTGGGCTGGGTTGCCACTGCCTATCTACTGTCTTCCGCGGCTTTTCTTGTCCCTTTTGGCAGGATAGCGGACATGTATGGAAGGAAGAAGATATTCTTATATGGCATAATCGTCTTCACGATTTCCTCGCTTCTTTCGGGAATTGCCAGTTCCGCTGCCATGCTTATCTCCTTTCGGGTTTTGCAAGGAGTAGGCACCTCAATGCTTGCCGGGACGGGAGTAGCCATGCTTACCTCAGCATATCCTGCTGGCGAGAGAGGAAAAGCTCTGGGGATAAATGTCACTGCGACTTATATTGGACTTTCCTTGGGACCGGTTCTGGGTGGAGTTCTCACGCAGCATTTTGGCTGGAGAAGTGTCTTCCTCGTAAATGTGCCTCTGGGATTGATAGTTATCGCTGTCGTTTTGTGGAAACTGAAAGGGGATTGGACTGGAGCAGGAGGAGAGAAGTTTGATTTTACTGGCTCCGTACTTTATAGCTTTGCGCTGATAGCACTAATATACGGGTTTACTCTTTTGCCGGCAATGCCCGGAGTGTGGTTGATTGTAGCAGGCGTCGCGGGGCTTTCGGCATTCACCAGATGGGAAATGAAAGCCGCAAGCCCGATCCTGGATATAAACCTTTTCAGGAATAACAGAGCCTTCGCATTCTCTAATCTGGCGGCGTTGATTAACTATAGCGCTACATTTGCCGTGGTTTTTCTTCTGAGTCTTTATTTGCAGTATGTAAAGGGGCTTGATCCTCAAAGTGCGGGCTTCATTCTGGTAGCCATGCCTGCCACACAGGCTATTTTTTCACCGCTTGCCGGCAGGCTTTCGGATAGAGTTGAACCGAGAGTAATTGCCTCAGCGGGAATGGCGCTGACAACCGCAGGGCTCGTCCTGTTCATTTTTCTAAATAGAGAAACTCCTTTGGAGTTTATTACAGGCACCTTGGTTCTGATTGGGTTTGGCTTTGCCCTTTTTTCATCTCCTAATACAAATGCAGTTATGAGTTCTGTTTCAGAAAGAGCTTACGGAGTAGCCTCGGCAATGGTGGCAACAATGCGCCAGGTTGGAATGGTGTTCAGCATGGGAGTCGCTATGCTGATGTTTACCTTGTACATTGGGAGGGTTCAAATTACCCCTGAATACTATTCACTTTTCCTGGATAGTATGAAAACATCGTTTATCATCTTCGCCATTCTTTGCTTCAGTGGTATATTTGCGTCGCTGGCCAGAGGGAAGATACGCTGAGAGCTTTTGCAGGCTTTCAAGGTCTCCATTGGCGAGCCCTTATTCAACATCTTGACGTTTCGTTGAGGCCCCTGTCTTCCCAGGTCGTCCAACTCCGCTAACTATCCAGGTTTTGCTGCGTATCATCAGCTTTTTGACCTTTGAATAGGTTGCCCCAGGTTAGCGCCTCTCCCAGGTGAACTCAAAGCACATCAAAGCTAAAGTGCTTCTTCCTCGAGGTTCTACCCGTTGATATTCTTGGTGGCAAGGGGAGAAAAGCTCCTTTTGGGCTGTGTGATATGTGGGGGGCGGAGGTACAGGGGTTGTAGAGTTACCAGATTGTCCTGCCTCCCGCTGCTTAATTTTTCCCATCCCAGGCTACTGAGAAAGCCGGCGCGACGCAACCGGGCTGTCGCCCCGGGTATCGTAACCTGGTCTCCGGATTTGAGTTGTATTTCCTCCTCCATCTCCGGGGAAAGCTCGCCACAGATCAGCGATTTTTGCTTGATTTGCAGGCACAGTGCTTCCAGTGTGGTCAAATGTTCTGTTTCCAGAGAATGCCATTCTTCGCCGATTTGCTGGTAGGTGGCTGTGGCGATCTCGCCACGTCCGGCGGCGTGGAGAGGATACAGGGGCAGTCCTGTACAGGCGAAAGGATAGGCGGCAGCTTCCAGTGTGCTTATGCCGAGCAAGGGTATCTTCAGGGCGAAAGCGAGGCCTTTGGCTGTGCTTATTCCTACCCGTAAACCGTTGAAGCTACCCGGCCCCCTGGCTACAAAGATTGCTTCCAGGGAGCTTGCCGTGATGCCGGCCTGTCCCAAAAGGTAAGTTATGCCGGGAATCAGTTCTATGGTGTGGTTCCGCCTGGTCTGCCAGGTAAGCTCGTTTACAACTTTGCCTTGTCGAGATACGGCGATGCTGATTGTGCTTGACGAAGTATCCAGAGCTAATTCCATCATTCCTCTCCCTTAAAGTTTAACTTTAACTGCTCAATCAATTCTATATAGCGGCTGCCCGTGGGGGTAAAAGTGATGGAGCGTTCTGTTTTAGAATCAAGCGAATAGTTTAACTCTATGGATAAATTCTCTACAGGCAACTCGTTTAGTCCTCTTTCTGCCCATTCTATGGCGCAAACTCCTCTGGTGGCAAAATATTCCTCCAGCCCCAGGCCGATAATCTCCTCTATCTGGTCAAGCCGATACAGATCTACATGGTATAAAGGCATTCTGCCAGAGTATTCCTTGACCAGCGCAAAAGAAGGGCTGGTGACCTTTTCTTTTATATTAAGGCCCTGGGCAATACCCTGAACCAGGCAAGTTTTGCCTGTTCCCAGCATGCCTGAGAGGAGAAAAATATCATTTTCCTGAGCCAGCTTTCCCAGCCAGTAACCCAGCCGATGGGTTTGCTCCGGGCTATGGGAGAGGAGTGTTAGACTTGCCATTTTTAAAATGCTCCCAGCCTTTTCTTTCTCCGGGGATGGTCTCCCCTTTGCCGTTTGTCAGTTTTACCGACGCTGTCCCTTCTTTTTTCGTAATTTCGCCGATAACAGTTACGGGACAATCCAATGCATGTTTGATGTTCTCAACGGTATCTTTGCCAGCGGTGAAAAGGAGTTCGTAATCCTCTCCGCCGTATAAGGCCAGATTAAGGTAATCGGGAAAACAGGCCTGAATCGTGGGATGCGTGGGCACCATGTCTGTTCGTATCACGGCGCTAACATTGCTGGCATCGCATATATGATAGAGGTCTGCGACGAGGCCGTCGCTTATATCTATAGCGGCCTTGACTCCCTGGGATACCAGGGTCTGCCCCTCTTTTACTCGTGGCACAGGCAAGAAGAGGCCATGCCTCAGGGTACTGGATGCTTTATCCTCCAATGCCATTTTTTGTTGCAGCATTTTCAGCCCTCCGGCAGCCAGTCCCAGGTAGCCGGTGACAGCTATTTGCTCGCCGATGGAAGCTGTCGAGCGTTTAAGAAGTGGGTTATCTTGTGCTTCACCCAGCAGGGTAATGGAGATGATTATGTGTGAGGCTTTAGAGATATTGCCGCCGGCGATAGCCACCCCGAAATTTCCTGCCAGCCGCATCATGCCACGGTAGAACTTGAGAATGTCCTCTGTTTCCAGTTCGCTTGGCAGGAATAGCGAAACCAGGGCATATAGAGGGATGCTTCCCATGGCGGCGATGTCGCTCAGGTTTATGGCTAGCGCTTTCCAGCCCAGTTCTTCCCAGGTGATGGTGTCCAGATCGAAATGCACATCCTGTACCAGGCTATCCGTCGTTGCTAGTTGAAGGGAGGTATCTGTATGCCAGGCGGCGGCATCGTCGCCGATGCCGATTATGAGTTTTTGCCATGATGGCTGGGTAACAACCCTGGATTCGTTGATGGTGTCATTGATGGCATCAATTAACCCAAATTCGCCCAGTTCAGATAGTTTCATAACGTATCGCATTATAGCATCTGGGGCAGTGGACAGGTGACATGGTAATCCCAATGCCTTGCCTCATTGCTTAAACATAACTTATGTCATGCATAATCATCTTGCAAGGCGATGAAATGCGGGCAACCAGATGATATAATCGAATTCGCATGGAGGTAACATGAGCATTAAGAACGCCCTGAAACCGCAGGAAGGGAGTGAAAATGAATCTTAAGGCTTTGTACAAGCTGAGCTATGGGCTATATGTTGTATGCTCAGGCAAGGGAACTACCCTCAACGGGCAAATTGCCAACAC
>JAUWOK010000088.1 GCA_030612165.1 Dehalococcoidia bacterium | reverse complement strand
ATCCACCACATTTATTTGAACATGTTGTATCAGAAGATCATGCCAGGTCTTCATGTAGGCACGGAACATCTGCCAGCCTTTTTCTCCTTGAAGAATATCGGGCTGAAACCTCTGGTTGAGCAGTATCGCCTTCGCCCTGGTGACATCTACCTTAGAACAGGAGCTGAGCACTGCTGTGGGCCTTTTCTTATCGCAACCATAACTAGGTGAAGTGCCCCCATCAGCAAAGACCTCTCTGCTAAGTCTCCCCTTCGGGGTGGGTCCGGTAATTTGACCCAGTCCTCTAAAGATGGTACCAGACTGGGGAAGAGGTCTGGGTGAAACGCCCCAGGCATCTTTCGCAACTCATTACTCCCGAAACATTTAAATCTGTCATGGAGGAACAGCAAAAGAGGCTTAGTTCCAGAACCATCACTCAACATTATGAACGAGAGAACATGCACCTCTACCTCGTGGAAATTACCCACGCACAAGAAAAAGAAAGGGAACACATTGCTCGTGAGTTGCACGACGGCATACTTCAGGATCTAGCTTCGCTTTCCCTTGACATCGAGAAGATACTCCTGAACAAGGATAAAGAAAACTTAATTCTAGAAACGGTCGCACAGTTGGAACAGTTACTTGACAGATCAACCACATGACGAAAGAAGTGCGCCCCGACCTTCTAGACCAATTAGGTCTGGTGCCAGCGTTAGAAACCTTGACAGACGAATTGAACAAAAGAGGAATTAACATCCGCATTGAAACAACCGGTACCCAGCAGCGCCTGTCAGCCGAAATCGAGGCGAATCTTTTCCGCATCAGCCAGGAGGTGCTGAACAACATCAGAAAGCATTTTCAGGCAACAGAGGCATTAGTTAAAGTCGAATTCATTTCTGATAAAGTCAGGTTAAGCATCATTGATAACGGCAAAGGGTTTAAGGTGCCTAAAGTAACGGGTGACTTCGCCAATAAAGGCAACCTGGGACTAATCGGCATGCAGGAGCGATCCCGCCTGCTCAATGGTAATTTCTCGGTAGAGTCACGGGTGGGCAAAGGAACAAGCATATTAGTCGAAATAAAAAGATAACGCTAGTTTCTGTCCTGGAAGCTGCTCTATCTTCTGTTTCACCTGTTTTTTGCCAAAGCTTGTTCTTTTCTACCAGGGCAAATTCAGTTTTGAAACAAGTTCCACGCAGCAATCTGTGCGAAAAAACCTAAACCAAAATCAGTTTCTTCCGTTGTATAAATGAAGTACCATAAAGATAAGAAACGACTGAAATGAAAAAAACGTTACTGTGCATATTGACCGCGGCGCTGACATTGAGCATGGTGGCTTGTGCTCAACCGGCCGCCGGCCAGGTAATACAATCAGAAAAGCCGCGGGTGACTTCGCCAGATGTGATTGAAACTGACCTGGCAACTCTGGTTGAGGGCAATAGCACCTTCGCCTTTACTCTGTATCATGCGCTCAAAGAGACGGACGATAATCTTTTTTATTCTCCTTACAGCGTCTCGCTAGCTCTGGCAATGACATATGCCGGCGCCCGCACTGAGACTGCGCAACAAATGGCCGACACTCTGCACTTCACTCTGCCTCAAGATAGCCTGCACCCGGCATTCAACAGCCTGGACATAGCGCTGAACCGCCGTGGCGAAGGCGCCGCGGGCAAAGACGGGGAAGGATTCCGCTTGAATGTCGTCAATGCTATCTGGGGCCAGGAAAATTACGAATTCCGTTCTGAATTCCTTGACCTGCTGGCTGAAAATTATGGCGCCGGGCTCAGAATCCTTGATTTCGCAAATGCACCTGAGGTGTCCCGCGTCACCATCAATGACTGGGTTAGCGACCAGACAGAACGTCGGATCGAAGACCTGATTCCGCCGGGGGCTATTAATATTTTGACCCGCCTGGTTCTGACCAACGCCATCTACTTTAACTCAGCGTGGCAATATCCTTTCCCGGAAAATATGACTGCGGACGGGGTGTTCTACTTGCTCGATGGAAATGAAATCACCGTGCCGATGATGAAACAAACAGAATCGCTTGGCTATGCTGAGAATGCCGGGTATCAGGCAGTCGATCTGCCATATGACGGCGGCGAACTCTCAATGGTAATCCTGCTTCCTCAGATCGGCCAACTCGGAGATTTTGAAAACGCCATGGATGCTCAGCAGGTGCAGGCGATTATCGAAAGCCTGGAGCACAAACGGGTTGCTTTGGCGATGCCAGGGTTTGAATTTGCGTCGATCTTCAGTCTAAAAGAGGCGCTGGCCGCAATGGGCATGCCGGTTGCTTTCTCGGAAAGCGCCGACTTTTCGGGGATAGCAGGCAACCGCGAGTTGTTCATAACGGATGTAGTCCATAAAGCGTTTGTCTCTGTAGATGAAGCCGGCACGGAGGCGGCAGCAGCCACAGCAGTAATAGTGGGGACGACAGGGATACCAGAGAGTCCAGTGGAAGTCACCCTCAACCACCCCTTCATCTTCCTGATTCGCGATATTGAGACCGGCGCGATACTGTTTGTCGGACGTGTCGTAAATCCGAGTGCGTAATCCGTTTTTATCTCATCATCTCCGGCATTTCGCGGCAAGAGAACAAGGAAAGGATTATTCACCAGTGTGCCGCAAATCAGCTTCACGGATGTTTGACATCACCGATTTTTTCTTGCTACACTCACTCAGCATATTTTCTGCTATGGCCCCGTGGTGTAGCGGCCTAACATGCCACCCTGTCACGGTGGAGATCGGGGGTTCGAATCCCCCCGGGGTCGCCAGTTTTAGTTCTCGCTCAGGAAAACATCCAGAAAGTAAGCGAAGCACTCGGCCTTCTCCAGTGAACTGGCAGTTTTGCGCAATTCCATCCCCATATCCATCGAGCCCATGCTCTCCACTGCCTGCGCCATCCTGCGCAGGATATCTTCTGTCTTCAGCCGAAGAATATCTTCGGCCTCTGCCAGCGACTCCGTGAGCTTGTCCTTTCTCTCCTCCAGCGAGACAAATCTCCTCATCATGCCTCGCCACCACGGGAGCAG
>JAUWOK010000035.1 GCA_030612165.1 Dehalococcoidia bacterium | reverse complement strand
TCCTCAACAGCAGCCCTTACTATGCCCCCCACTCCAGAAATCACCTGAATTCCTTCAGCAGACAGCGTACGATACGCATTAGGCCCACAGTTTCCGGTAAGAACTACACTGGCCCCCCTATTTGCTATCATTTGGGCAGTGCCGATACCTGCTCCTCCGGAAGCCATGCCGCTGGTATTTTCCAAACTCTCGAATTGCAACGTATCGGGGTCGACAAGCATAAAATACCGACTCCTGCCAAAGCGGGGTTCTACTTCCGCATCCAAATCAGGCGCCATAGCTGACACAGCAATTTTCATAACAAATCCTCCCTTAATTCTACTTCCTACTTTTCGAGCTCCCCTATCCTGGCCTCGATCTGCTCAAGCTGGTTCTTTATCTCTTCAGCATCACCTCTCAGAAGCTCAATCTCCTCTTCCTTATTCACAGGTTGCGCATAAGGCGCACCAAAACCCAGCCCTCTGCCAATCCCGGCATAAGGCGCTCTCCCTCCAACCCCATATCCTCTTCCCATTCCCCTGGGATTACAAAAGCCCCTTCCACCACCTGTCATCGGTCCCAAACCACGAGGACCCGTTCCATTAAATCCTGGCATAATACACCTCCCTACATTATTTTTTATTCCACACCACTCAGCAGCAGGCAGAAAAACCCTATCTATTGATACCAGGCATATAGGGGTAATCCGCCCCATAGGCACCACGGTAAGGATGGTAAAAACCGTATCCTCGATAAGGATATCTACGATAGGGAATCCCCTGCCCGTACCAACTCCACGCATAGCCTCTACCCCTACCGAAGCCCATCCCCCTGCCCATGCCAAGTCCTCTACCCATGCCAAATCCACCCCCAAACCATCGTCTTCCCAACAGCATCTCTACTCACCTCCTTTCCTTTCATTTTTGCCAGTGTCTCCCACCATGAAACCCTCTTCCCATGCCTCTGCCAAAAGGCGGGTGGGGCATAAGCCGGATATCTTCACTGTCACACACAGGACAGGCCACCCGTCTTCCCCTCCGTAGTGAATCGAATGGCACCTCCCATTCATAATCATCATTGCTGCACCTAAAACGGTTCTGCACGAACCCAAAGTCTCCTCCCTCAATCCGCATCGCCTTGCCATGAATTAAAGCGTCCGCCAGCTTGCCCCGCGACGACGCCAAAACACGATGGAAAGTCGGCCGGGAAACGCACATTTTGGCAGCACAGGCCTCCTGATCCAACCCTTCCATATCTTTAAGGCGAATAGCTTCCACCTCTTCCACTGAAAGACAAACCTGCTCAAGGTCCTGCATAAGAACCCCTACAGGCTTAAAAAAAGTCACTCGGGGAAGCTGCGAGACACACCGCAACTTTACCGGCCTGGTCATCGCTCCTCCTTAACCACAACATAATTGTATAGTAGTTATTGACATATGTCAATAACTACTACGGTGATTATACGCGATATCTTCAAATATGGCTTCGAGATCAGCAAAGGAACAAGCAGAACAAAAACTGTTTTCCGCCGAAAAAGGTCGAAGGGGAATGATGCTTTATCCAGCCGAGACTACCTGTGACATTTCCAGGTAGTACCAGTCGCAGTATCTTCCAGAATTATACCCAACTCTGACAGTCTGTCTCTTACTTCATCGGCCGTCTGCCACTGCTGGGAATGACGCAGTTCGTTCCTGACAGAAATCAGAAGTTCTATAAAAGGAGCAGCTTCCTGCGCAACAGTCACATCTCTTTCTTCTAGAGAAAGACCCAGCACCCCGGAGAGTTCCTTCAACGTCTCTTGTGCTTCCACCACGCTTGCTCCCATGTCGCTGGCACGATTAATTTCCCGCGCCAGATCAAAAAGGACAGCTGTGGCCCGTGCAGTATTGAAGTCGTCATCCATTGCCTTAATAAATCTCTCTTTCACCAGAGGCAAGAGGATATCCGCTTTACCTTTCTCTCCTGATTTTGCACAAGCAGACTGACGCAACCTTGCTGCCCCTTTTTCGCTGGACTCCAAAGTTTCGTCTCCGTAATTAAGTGGGCTTCTGTAATGAGAACTCAAGATGGAAAGCCGCAGGGCATCAGCGCTAAAGCGACTGAGCACTTCCTGCACAGATATCAGATTCCCCACCGACTTGCTCATCTTCTCTTCGTCCAGTTGCAGCAATCCGTTATGCAACCAATATCTGGCATATGGGACATGCCCCGAGTAGCTCTCAGACTGTGCTATCTCATTCTCATGGTGGGGAAATATCAGGTCCTGCCCGCCGCCATGGATGTCGATACTGCCGCTCAGGTATTTCAAGACCATAGCGCTGCATTCTATATGCCAGCCAGGACGACCTTCCCCCCAGGGACTTGGCCAGAAAGGCTCTCCCGCCTTGGCTCTCTTCCATAAAGCAAAGTCCAGAGGAGACTCCTTATTCTCTGTATCAGCATCAACGGTAGAAGACATTTCTGCCAACTTCCGGTGGCTCAGCTTGCCATACCCCTGAAATTTTTTCACTCTGAAATAAACGTCTCCCCCTGCTTCATAAGCACACCCTTTGTCAATCAACCCTTGAATAATTTCAATTATCGTGGGGATTTCCTCCGTTACTCTGGGGTAAACATCAGCTCTTTTTATATTCAACGCATCCATGTCACGAAAGTAGTGATCAATATACTTATCTGCCAGTTCCCGAGACGAAATCCCCATTTCCCCTGCGCGCTTAATGATCTTGTCATCAACATCAGTGAAATTTTGCACACATTTCAGACGATACCCCTTGAATTCAAGGTAACGCCTGACCACGTCAAAAATAACATAACTCATGGCATGCCCGATATGACAATCGTCATACGTGGTAACCCCACAAACATACATCGTCACCACCTCCCCCTGAGGGAGAAATACTTCCTTCTGACGAGACAATGTGTTAAAAACTTTCATCTTTCTCCTCCCAAATATGTCCGGTCAGCAAATTTCTTCTGTCCCCTTTCTTCCCTCTTTTTTTCCCAGCTTGTTCAGACTGTTTTCCAAACGAGCCACATCCTTTTCCAGCCTCTTCAGCCTTTCGCCCACGGGATCGGGCAATCTCTCTACTGTGCCAGTATCAATTCTGTGAATTGCCACAATCCGTCCGGGAACTCCTACTACAGTGGCATTCGGCGGCGCATCGATGGTGACTACAGAACCAGCCCCAATTTTGGTATTAGCGCCTATTTCAATGGCGCCCACAAGCTTGGCTCCGGCCCCAATAACCACCCCATTGCCAATAGTTGGATGCCGCTTCGCTTTATGCATGCTGACACCACCGAGCGTAACTCCCTGATAAATAACCACATCATCTCCTATTTCCGTAGTCTCGCCAATGACTACTCCCACGCCGTGGTCAATAAAAAATCTTTCTCCTATCTGCGCTCCGGGGTGAATTTCTATAGCAGTAAAAAAACGGGTTACATGCGCGATAAAACGGGGGAAAAATGGCACCCGTCTTTTCCAGAGAGCATGAGCCAGGCGATGAAACAAACGTGCGTGAAAACCAGGATAAAAGACCACAACCTGCAACACATTCCTGGCGGCCGGGTCATGCTCCAGCGCTGCCTGTATATCTCCTCTGACTCCTCTGCTCAAGCTCATCTCTATTCCTGTATTAAAACTACGGCCTGTGCGGCTATGCCGTCACCCCTGCCAATAAAACCCAGACCATCGGTAGTCGTAGCCTTAACCGATACTCTCTCAGTAGCAATCTCCAGGACATTGCCAAGCTTCAGGCGCATCCCGTCAATAAAAGGGGAAAGTTCCGGTTCTTGCGCTATAACGGTCACATCCACATTGACAATTTTTATTCCCCTGCCTTTAAAAACATCTATGACTCGCGACAGCAAGCTTAAGCTGGATATCTCCCTGTACTCAGGATCACCCGCGGGAAACCAGCTGCCTATGTCTCCCAGCCCGGCAGCGCCAAGCAAAGCATCCACTATAGCATGAACCACCACATCCGCGTCACTCCAACCTTCGAGCTTTTTCCCGCAGGGAACCTCCACCCCCCCTAGAATTACCCCCTTGCCCGGACCCAGGGAATGAACATCATAACCGATACCGACTCTCATCTGCTTTTTATCCTGTCCTCTGGGAAATAACCTCCGCCAGAAGCAGGTCCTCCGCCACCGTGATCTTTATATTATCATAGGAGCCCCTGAAGAGTTGCACCTTGTATCCCAACCGCTCGACCATCTCTGCGTCATCGAAAACATCTGGCAACAAAGCAGCGTGAGCCTCAACTATCGTCCTGAAACGAAAAATTTGCGGCGTTTGCGCCGCCCACAGCCTGCCGCGTTCAAGCGTATTCCTTACCAATCCGTTATCATCGGCAATTTTAATAGTATCTTTAACAGGAACAGCGGCAACAGCAGCACCTGTTTCCGAAACAGCTTTTACACCTCTCTCTATCAAATCCAGACTCAAAAAAGGACGCGCTGCGTCATGAATCATAATCCATTCACACTCTTGCAATTTGCTAAGCCCCTCATTCACTGAATCCTGCCTCCTCTTGCCCCCGGAACATATATCGGATACTTTATGCCAATCCCTCTCTTTTGCTAAACTCCATCCCCTCTCTATTTCACTTTCGTTCATAACTATAACCACCCGGCGGATCAGGTCGCATTTTTGACAGACATCTACTGACCATGCCAGCAAAGGCTTCCCTCCCAGAGAAAGCAAAGTTTTGCCGGGAATCCCTATGCGCTGGCCCTGACCGGCCGCAACTACAATGGCATCCATCACGGGTCTTCCCGTTATTGTCATATCCACAGTTGTTACCCCCGCTTCCCTTCCATGACAAACGCCTGGGATAGGGCTTCTTTTATAGTGCTGGCCTTGAGCAAACGAAGACCTTCACCCATCCTTGTTGGAACAACAGTTGCCAGAGCAGGAACGATGATATTTTTAAAACCCAATCTGGCTGCTTCAGCAATCCTTCTTTCCATCTGCGGCACTTGCCTGATTTCACCACTCAATCCAATTTCCCCAATCGCAACCAGTCTGTCCAGCGGTTTTCTGTCAAGAAAGCTGGAGGCAACCGATAAAACAACTCCCAGATCAACCGCTGTCTCCCCTATTCTCAACCCGCCGGTAACATTAACCAATACATCCTGATTAAAAAGCTTAAGCCCTGCCCGTCTAGCAAGAACGGAGACTACCAAAAGAAGACGGTTAAAATCTATTCCGTTAGCAACGCGCCGAGGCGGGCCAAACCCGGCAGGCGCAGTCAACGCCTGTATTTCAACCAGCAAAGGACGGCTGCCCTCAACCGTCGCCACCACTACTGAACCAACCGCGGCATCTCCATATTGCGACAGGAAAAGATTAGAGGGGTTTCTTACCTCCCTCAACCCATCCTCCCTCATTTCAAAAAGACCCATCTCATTGGTAGAACCAAAACGGTTCTTCCTTCCCCTCAGAATTCTGTGGCTGCACAAACGTTCTCCTTCAAGATAGAGGACTACGTCAACGATATGCTCCAGTGTACTCGGACCAGCGATAACTCCCTCTTTAGTAACATGCCCGGCAATCAGTACAGGCACATTATTTTGCTTTGCCCAGTGCATCAATACCAACGTACAATCACGCACCTGAGAGATACTGCCTGGTGCGCCGGCTACTTCATCAAGATAGAGCGTCTGAATAGAATCAACGATAACCATGGCAGGAGACACCTTTTCCAAGTGCTCCATAATCATTGACAAATTTGTTTCACAGAGTAAATAGAGCCCCTGCCCGTCTATGCCTAGTCGCTCCGTTCTAAGTTTAACCTGCTCTACAGACTCCTCCCCGGAGATATAAAGTACTTTTGACCCATTCGTTGTGAGCGCGACCGAAACCTGCAGCAAAAGAGTGGATTTACCTATGCCTGGCTCTCCTCCTACCAGTACCAGAGAGCCAGGCACCAACCCTCCTCCCAATACTCGATCTACTTCAGCAATGCCCAGACAGAAACGAGGAGAAGCACCTTTCGTTACCTGTAAAATCTCTCGTGGAATGTTATCATTGGAGCGAAAATTTTTATAGGAAGAACTCCGAGCCGGAGCAATTACGGTTTCAGAGAAAGTACCCCACGACAAACATTCGGGACAATGCCCCAGCCATTTAAGGCTCTCTTTACCACAACTCTGGCAGACGAAAACGCTCTTGGTCTTTGATCTGCCCGAATTGCCAGATTCCAAATTAACCTGCTAATACTTCTAGTATTCGATAACTGCTATGGTATCACCTGGTTTAACGATCTGCCCTACAGTAATCTTGATTTCCATCACAACACCCTGCACAGAAGATATTATGGGATTCTCCATTTTCATCGCCTCTATAACACAGACCTCCTCCCATTCATCAACCTCATTCCCCACGGCAACCTTCACTTCCAATATCTTGCCTGCCAGAGGAGCTTCTATTACTTCTCGTTCCATATTCCCCAATAACGAAAATCCACCACAATCTGCTTTCAAAACACAAAAGCAACGCCACTAAAATCCCGATCTAGCACATTACGACAATCAATAGCAGGAAAGCCTTCTTCGCAAAGAAGCCTATACTTTTACTCCCCGCCAGCAACAGCTCCTACGGGAGACGAACGCAGAACAACCTTCTCTCCATCGTAATCCACCACTACCTCATCTCCGGAAGAAAATTCTCCACGGAGTAACGCCTCGGAGAGCAGATCCTCAACCATATCCTGGATCACACGCCGCAAGGGACGTGCTCCAAAAACAGGATCATACCCCTTCTTCCCGAAGAAATCTTTCGCGGCGTCAGTAACCTCTAAGGTTATATCTTTCTCTTTAAGCGAATCGGCAACTTTACTCAACATCAACTCTACAATCTGACGGATATCTTCCGAGGTTAAGGCATGGAAAACAACCGTAGCATCTACACGGTTAAGAAACTCAGGACGAAAAAGCTTTTTCATCTCACCAAGCACTTTATCCTTCATCTTGTCATATTCAATCTGCTTATTCCCCTTGCTGTCAACGTGGGTAGCAAAACCGATGCCCATCTCTCGCTTTATCAATTCGGCACCCACGTTACTGGTCATGATTATTATGCTGTTACGAAAATCCACGCGGCGTCCCTTGGCATCAGTTAAATGGCCATCATCAAAAATCTGGAGCAGAATATTGAACACATCAGGATGCGCCTTCTCAATTTCATCCAGAAGAATACAGCAATACGACTTTCGCCTCACCGCCTCAGTCAACTGACCACCATCGTCATACCCAACATACCCTGGAGGAGCTCCTACCAGGCGAGCCACCGTGTGACGCTCCATGAACTCCGACATGTCCAGCCTGATCAAAGAATCCTCACTGCCAAACATAAATTCCGCCAACGTCTTCACCAACTCTGTTTTCCCCACCCCGGTGGGTCCCAGAAACATGAACGCGCCTATAGGACGGCGGGGATCTTTCAGCCCGGCACGTGCCCTTCTGACTGCCTTAGCTACAGTGCCTATGGCTTCATCCTGCCCAACGATACGACGATGCAAAACTTCCTCCATTTGTAGCAAGCGGCCAGCCTCATCCACCGTCAACTGGGCGACAGGAATTCCTGTCCACATACTCACCACTTCGGAGATATCTTCAGCAGAAACCACGAGCCGCCTTTCTTCATTCTTCTCCTGCCCCTCCTGCTCCAATTCCCTGGTCTTTTCCTGGATCTGTCTTTCTTTATCGCGCAGTTCTCCGGCGTGCTCATACTGCTGCGCAGCAACCGCCGCCTCTTTCTCCCGAGTTATACTATCCAGTTCCTGCCGTGCCTCAGCCAAGTCAACAGACATACCCCCACGCTTAATACGCACTCGCGAACTTGCCTCATCCACTAAATCAATAGCCTTATCAGGCAAAAAACGATCTGCGATATATCTGGAGGACAGTGAAGCGGCAGCCTGCAACGCTTCGTCACTAATGGTCAACTTATGAAATTCTTCGTAGCGCTGCTTGATACCCCGCAGAATCTCCAACGTCTCTTTCAAAACAGGCTCGCCCACCATTACCTTCTGGAAACGTCTCTCCAGCGCAGGATCTCTTTCCACATATTTACGATAATCATCCAGGGTAGTTGCTCCTATGCACTGCATCGTACCCCGCGACAGCGCTGGCTTCAAGAGATTAGAAGCGTCTATAGCGCCCTCTGCCGCACCTGCACCTACAATAGTGTGCATCTCATCTATAAACAAGATGCAGTTCCCTGCAGCCTTCTGCTCTTCAATGACCTTCTTTAACCTGTCTTCAAATTCACCGCGATATTTGGTCCCAGCTACTAAAGATCCCATATCTATAGCGATAATCCGCTTCCCCACTAGCGCTTCAGGGACTTTTCCTTCCACTACACGTTGCGCCAGCCCCTCAACTATCGCTGTCTTCCCCACTCCGGGTTCTCCTACAAGCGCCGGGTTATTCTTAGTACGGCGACTCAGGATCTGAATCACCCTCTCAATCTCATTGTCACGCCCAATCACAGGATCAAGCTTGTCTGCACGGGCCATCTCGGTAAGATCCACTCCTACATGATCCAGAGTGGGCGTACGGGTAGTGCTTCGTGCCGCAGGACGAGCCCGCACCGACTCCTGCTTAACCACTTTCGTGCTCTCGTCGTACACCTTATCCACGGTAAGACCGGCGTTGCCCAGAACGGTAGCTGCTATTCCCTTGCCCTCACGTAATAAAGCAATCAGCAGATGCTCCGTGCCAATATAGTGAGAGTTCCTTTTTCGTGCCTCATCCACGGCAACCTCAATCGCATTCTTAGCTCGAGGAGCCAAGCTAATTTCTTTCTCGCTAACCTGCCCTTCCCCTTTCCCCATCGCCTCTTCTACTTCTGCACGCACTTTAGCAAACGAAACGCCCAGATTGGACAAAACCTTAGCTGCCACTCCTGTTTCCTCTCCCAGCAACCCCAACAGGACATGTTCGGCGTCAATATAGCTATGCCCCAGCCGCTGTGCTTCAGATTGAGCATGCGTCAGCGCCCGGCGGGCCCTTTCGGAAAATCTCTCAAATCCGCTTGTCATTTTTTCCTCTAAAATTATTGTAGCTGACATATCCCCTTCAGTCAAATTTTGCAACACCCCAAAAATCGCTTCCCCCACCCGATTGAAAGAACACCTAACTTACAATATAATATTTTGAAAGGCTGGAGAAAAATGAGAATAACCGGCGGGGAAGCAAAAGGAAACAGGCTAAAAGGACCAGAGGCATCTTCCGTCCGCCCTACCACCGATCTGGCCAGAAAAGCCATTTTCTCTATTTTAGAAAATACCCGCTCCTGTACATGGAAGCAGATGCTTGACCTGTATGCCGGCAGTGGAGCGCTGGGAATAGAAGCGCTGAGTCGCGGAGCAGAATGGGTTGACTTCGTCGATCAAAAACCACAATGCTGCCGCCTGATCAAACACAACCTGGAGAAAACCGGCTTTCAAGAGAGCTCTTGCGTTTACTGCTGTAATGTTAAAAAGATATTTACTTCATTGCGCAAAAGTTATGATATTGTTTTCCTGGATCCGCCTTACATAGACAAATTCTTGCCGGAGTTGCTGGCGCTCCTGGCAAACTCGAACTTGATAGCCACAAATTCTGTGGTCGTAGCCTGTCATGCTACCCGCTTCCCCTTGTGCCCTGTTTACAATGAATTGAACCGCATTAAAGAGCGCACTTATGGCGATACCGCCATCTCCATTTACCAAAAGGAGGATAAATTATGACGACAGCAGTTTACCCTGGAAGTTTTGACCCCTTGACCAGTGGGCACCTTGATATCATTAAAAGAGCAACTGCTTTGTTCGATAAACTGATTATCGGCGTTTACGACAGACCCAATAAGCAATTGCTTTTCTCCATTGATGAAAGGGTAACGCTGACAAAAAAGGCTACCTCCGAACTGACCGGGGTATGCGTTGACCCATACAACTGTCTCACCATCGACTTCATCCGGCAGAAA
>JAUWOK010000040.1 GCA_030612165.1 Dehalococcoidia bacterium | reverse complement strand
CATGGCGGAGAAAAAAGTCTTTATGCCTTCAGGCAAGGTGGACAAACTGTATTTTGTGCCTGGTGGCAAGGTACCCGAGGGAAAAGATGGTAATTTAATCTGGCGGGAAGAGGATGTCAAGGCAGGGCTGGTTTGGTTCTCCAAGCCGGTTAGCCGTGAAGAGCTTCCTCCTGGCGTTGTAGAAAAGAAAGCATAGATAGATTTTTCGTCGGCGTGTTGCAGTTGTATGCTGTTGCACCAAGATTGTGAATCCGAGAAGAAAACAGGGCGAGACTGTAAAAAGGCTCGTCCTGTTGGTTTGTGTTCTCTGACAAGGTGCCCTGGAGAGGAAAGAAGAGATATGTTGCGTGTAAAACGCCGGTGTTCTTGCATGGGCGCTCTGTCACATGGTTTTTAGGTAACAGAAATTCTAAATGGCCGAAAAGTATGACGTTATCGTAGTTGGTGCCGGCTCTGCCGGCATTTTTGCCAGCCTGGAGATGTGTCTGGCGGGACTCAATGTGCTGCTTCTGGACAAAGGCAAGGAGATTGATGAGCGTATTTGCCCGCTCCAGAAAAAGAAAGATCGCTGCAGGCTCTGCCGTCCCTGCCATTTGGTTAGCGGCTTTGGTGGGGCGGGTGCTTTTAGTGATGGCAAGCTTACTCTATCGCCAAGGTTGGGGGGACATTTAGAGGAATTGATTGGTTTTAAGCAGAGCGAATCACTTATTGATTATGTGGACAAAATATATCTTGATTTTGGGGCTCCTCACAGGGTTTATGGTGAAGCAGAAAACTTGGAGGAACAAGAGGGCAGAGCAAGGGCGGTGGGGCTCAAGCTAATCCCGTCCAGACTGCGGCATATGGGGTCGGACGTTGGGCGTCAGGTGCTAAGCCGTATGCGGGAGCACCTGGGATCCAGGATAAAGGTAGTTCTGGAGCAAACAGTTAAAGACCTGGTAGTGGAAGATGGTGCGATCATGGCGGTGGTGACTGAAGACGGCGAACAACTGGCCTGTGAGCATCTTATTCTAGCTCCTGGCAGAGAGGGTTCGGAGTGGTTGATTGAACAATCCAGACAGCTTCAGCTGGAGGTTAAATCAAATCCTGTTGATATAGGCGTGAGAGTGGAGATACCGATAGAGATTATGGAGGAGTTTACCTCCACCCTGTATGAGCCTAAGCTGGAGTATTTTTCCCGGAGTTTTGATGACAGGGTAAGGACATTTTGCGTGTGTCCCGGAGGAGAGGTGATTATGGAATCCACCGGAGGGGCTGATCCTGTAATTACGACCAATGGATTCAGCTACAGCGAGCCTAAAACTAGAAATACCAATTTTGCTCTTCTGGTCAGCACATCTTTTACCGAGCCGTTCCGCGATTCTATCGCCTACGGAAAGAGCCTGGCTCGTCTGGCTAATTTACTCGGCGGTGGAGTTTTGGTACAGAGACTGGGAGATTTGATGAAAGGGCATCGTTCTACTCAAGCTCGTCTGCGAAACAATTCTATGAAGCCGAGCCTGGAGGCAGCGACTCCTGGCGATTTAAGCTTTGCTTTGCCGTTCCGTTACCTCCAGGGAATAATCGAGATGATTTATGCGCTGGATGGTTTGATGCCCGGTGTCGCGCTTCCTTCTACTCTACTTTACGGCGCCGAAGTTAAGTTCTATTCCAGCAGGTTGAAATTAAACAGATGTATGGAAACCGAGATAAAGAATATGTTTGCGGCAGGAGACGGGGCGGGAGTGAGCCGCGGCTTGGTCCAGGCTTCCGCGTCTGGTGTGCTGGCGGGCAGAGAGATATTAAGAAGGATGGGCAAAAGCTCTTCACCGCCCGGGTATTGAAGATGTTTGACGCCGACGTGATTTTATTTAAGAAAGAAATAGCTTGACCGTTTTCCTTTTTGCTTGTTAAACTAGGTTGGTAATAACTACGGGTCATGAAGGTGGGGGGTTGCAGGCAAGTTTCCCTGGTTTTAGTAAAAATAATGGTCTTGGAGGTAACATGGATATAACCTTAAGCGTAATCAAAGCAGACATCGGAGGATATGTAGGACATTCCAGTTCACATCCGGCAATACTGGAACAAGCGGAGAAGGGATTGGAGCAAGCACAGAAAAAAGGAGTCCTGATAGATTATCACGTTACCAGGTGTGGTGATGATCTTCAGTTGATAATGACACATCGGGAAGGGGAGGATAACGAAAAGATACATGGGCTTGCCTGGGATATTTTCATCAAGGGTACTGAACTTGCTAAGAAGTTGGGGTTATATGGCGCAGGGCAGGACCTTTTGAGCGATGCTTTCTCTTGTAATGTCAAGGGGATGGGGCCGGGTGTCGCAGAGATGCAGATTACGGAACGCAAATCAGAACCTGTTATCGTGTTTATGGCGGACAAAACAGCCTCAGGCGCCTGGAATTTGCCATTGTATAAGATGTTTGCCGATCCTTTTAATACTGTCGGGTTGGTTATAGCCTCTAATATGCACTCAGGGTTTATTTTTGAGATTCATGACGTTAAAGAGCATAAGAGCATTAAACTCAACTCACCTGAAGAAATCTACGATATGTTGGTTTTGATAGGTGCTCCCGGCCGCTACTGTATTAAGGCGGTTTATCATAAGGATAGCGGCGAAATAGCCGCTGTTTCCTCTACCCAGAAACTGTCTATGACGGCAGGAAGATATGTAGGCAAAGACGATCCGGTATGCGTTGTTCGTACTCAGGGGCATTTTCCGGCGGTGGGGGAAGTGCTGGAACCGTTTGCTTTTCCTCATATAGTGGAGGGTTGGATGAGGGGGTCTCATAATGGTCCCTTGATGCCGGTGGCGGTGCGTGAGAGCAACCCATCCCGTTTTGATGGGCCTCCCAGGGTTATAGCTGCTGGCTTTCAGATTACGGGTGGCAAATTGATTGGCCCGCGTGACCTTTTTGACGATCCTTCTTTTGATGAGGCCAGGCATCAGGCGAATCTTGTGGCTGATTATCTCCGTCGCATGGGGCCTTTTGAGCCTCACCGTCTGCCTCTGGACGAAATGGAATATACCACTATGCCGGAGGTAATGGCGAAGCTGGCCTCCCGGTTCGAAGAGATTCCATAGGCGAGAGGCATGGCTGATCTTCTTTTGGCCAGCAATAATCAAGGCAAAGTTTGCGAGTATCGTGTTTTGCTGGCCAGTGCTGGTTATCGTTTGTCTTCTCTGTCTGAGAGGGGTATAACGGAGACGGTTCTGGAGACGGGAAATACTTACGAGCAAAATGCCTGTCTGAAAGCTCAGGCTTATGCCCGTAAGGGACAGTTGCTTACTATAGCTGATGATTCAGGATTGGAGATAGATGCCCTTGATGGTAAACCAGGGGTGCATTCGGCCCGTTTTGCCGGCGAAAACGTTTCCGATGCGGAAAAAATAAGAACTATTCTTGATAAATTGAAAGGTGTTCCCAGGGAGGAACGGATAGCGCGGTTTGTCTGTGTTATTGCCATAGCCACCCCGGAGGGGGAGGTGGAGTTGTGCAGGGGTGAATGCCCCGGGATAATCGCTTTTGAGCCGGCAGGAGAGGGGGGTTTTGGTTATGACTCTATTTTCTATCTTCCTGATCTGGGAAAGACCATGGCCGAGGTGTCTCAGGAGACCAAAAACCGGGTGAGCCATCGCGCCCGTGCCGCAGAGATCGCCTGCCAGGCGCTCAAGGCGAAAATTCATTGACGCGAGAGCCTTCTGAATGTATACTGTGTCACTCATGCAGGAAAGGAGAGGAACTTTATGAAATTGACTTGTCTTCAAGAGAATCTGAGCAGGGGATTAAGTATAGTAGGCAAGTCTATAGCTACGAGGACTACTCTGCCTATTACTCAAAATGTCTTGATATCTGCTGGCCAGTCCCAGCTCAAATTAGCCGCTACCAACCTGGAAATAGCTACGACTTGCCTGGTTGGGGCTAAGGTGGAGGAGGAGGGAGTTATTACGGTTCCGGCCCGTTTGCTTACCGATTTTGTTAATTCTTTACCAGAGGATTTGATAGAGATTGTTCTGCCTGCTGGTACCAGCACTCTTGAACTTACCAGCGGGCGTTTTCGAGCTCGTATCAACGGTATTAGCGCTGACGATTTCCCTCCTATTCCCCAGGTGAGTGGGGGGGTGACTGCCAACGTTGAAGCTGATGCTTTGAAGGAAGGCATTTCTCAGGTCGCTTTTGTTGCTGCTGTGGAGGAGACTCGCCCCGTGCTGACTGGCATATATGCCGAGCTTGAAGAAGATGACCTTAACCTGGTGGCTGCCGATGGTTTCAGGTTAGCAGTTTACAGGATGAAGCTGGCCTCTTCGGTCAAGGATAAAGTGGCTGTGATCATCCCGTCTAAAACTCTGGGAGAAATAAGTCGTCTCCTCGGTGACCAGGATGAGCCGGTAGAGATTTCCCTGGATCACAAGAAAGGGCAAGCCCTTTTCCATCTCAGAAGTGCCGAGGTGGTTTCTCAGCTTATTCAGGGGGCTTTCCCCAGCTATTCTCAAGTTATTCCCCAGGAGTACACTACCAGGGCTGTAATGAATGTTGCCGAATTTTTAAGGATTACCCGCATGTCCTCTATTTTTGCTCGTGATGCCAGCGGCATCGTGCGCCTGGTAATCTCGCCCGGTTCCGAGTTAATGCCCGGCAAGGTAACCGTTTCCGCCCAGGCAGAGGAAGTGGGAGATAATGTTGGCGAGATCGATGCGCTGGTTGATGGCGCTGAAGCTAAAATTGCCTTTAATGTCAAATATCTTTCTGATGTTCTATCCGTTCTTCACGCGGATCAGGTGGCGCTGGAGGTTACCACTCCGTCGAGCCCCGGCGTTATTCGCCCCATAGGGGTGGATAATTATGTCCATGTAATCATGCCGATGTTTGTCCAATGGTGAGCAGGGTGCTGGTCTTGATTGCCTGAAGGAGCGGTCTATGTTCTTTCTTCCACTGGCACCGCTACATTGGAGATAACCTCTCTAATAATGTCTTCGGTGTCATGTCCTTGCAGCTGAGCTTTCATTTTGGCGATGAGACGATGGGATAGTACGGACACTGCCAGGCTCTTTATATCATCAGGAATGACATAGTTCCGTCCTCGCACGGCCGCCAGAGCTTGAGAAGCCGACTGGAGGCCAAGGGAGGAGCGGGGGCTGGCGCCCAGTTCGATGTTTTTGTGGTTTCGAGTAGCGCCGGTTATGGCTACGACGTAATCGCGGAGCGAATCCTCCACATAGACCTGTCGGCAGAGCTTTTGCAGCTCCAGCAATTCTGTTTTTTCGATGATGCTGGCCAATTCTCTTAAAGGATCTGTCTGCTGGAAGCGTAATAGGATGGTTGATTCCTCTTCTCTTGAAGGGTATCCTAGCTTGATCTTGAGAAGAAAACGGTCAAGCTGTGCCTCAGGTAGGGGAAAAGTGCCTTCCAATTCAACAGGGTTTTGGGTGGCGATGACCATGAATGGACGTGGCAGAGGAATAGTTTCTATGTCTACGGTGGCTTGTTGCTCTTGCATGCATTCCAGCAGGCAAGATTGAGTGCGGGGCGTGGCGCGATTTATTTCGTCAGCCAGTACTATATTAGACATGATTGGCCCCGGTCGGAATTCAAATTCTGTGGTCTTCTGGTTGAAATAATAAACTCCGGTGACATCGGAAGGCAACAGGTCGGGGGTGAACTGGATTCTTTTGAAATTCAAGCCCAGAGATTTAGCCATTGCTTTAGCCAGCATGGTTTTTCCTGTACCGGGTACGTCCTCGATCAACAGATGCCCCTCGCAAAGTAATGTTATCAAGGCCAGTTCAATTGTTTCGCGTTTGCCGATGATGACCTTTTCGACATTAGCGATGAACCTCTCTGCTGCTTTTCGCACCGGTGTTACATCGGGAATAATTTCTTCAATCGTTTTGTTCATATCAAACTGCCTCCTGCTTGCTGATATCCTCGTTTTGGTGACGGCTGGAATTGGATTCGTTTTAATCTATGCCAGGTTTGTTCAAGCTGTTTTAATACATTCTCACCGGGTGGTGATGGGCTGTAGCGGGCATGGATGTATTGCTGCGTGATGAACCGGAGGTCGTCCTGTGCCGCAGGCAACAGGCTCTCCATTGCCCTGAGATGTTCGCTGGGGGTCTGATATGGGTTCATGGGATACCCTTTTCTGGCTGTCCAGCGTAGAAACTGGCGATAGATATCCCGCACAGAAGCGGTTTCCCGTGGCAGCGGTTTTTTACTCTTTTGCCAGTGAAAGATGTGTCTTAACCCGCGCAGCTTAAGCATAATTCGTTCCAGTAAAGCCAGGATATCCGTCTTGAGTCCGCCTGACAATGACTCGATTTCCGCTCCTTGTGTGGTGGTTAATTTACGGCGCAGCCATTTCACCAGGTCAGAGGACATCCGCCATAAGGCGAAGACCAGCATTCCCAGAAAGAAGGATAGGCTGATGAGACGGAGCACTTCGCGCAGTGTCCTGGGGATAAGATCCGACATTTTAAACCCATCCTGGAGTCCTGCCGGTGGAGCAGCAACAGGAGGAGGAGGTTCTGGGGGTGGAGAAGGGTTGCCAAAAAGGTTTGCCAGAAAGTCCATCGCCTGCATAATCAGCCCCCAGATCCATTTAAAGGGAATGAGCATTAGCTGTATTAAAGCGGCGTCTACTATCGATCCGACAAAAAGGCCCAGGGCAATGATTACGACGACGCTGATGATTGTTATCATCAGCCAGTGTCTCCGAAACTGCGGCAGCTTGTTTGGGCTGCTTGACGCATGGGACAGGGACATTCCCAGCAAGGAGAAGAGAAAGAAGGCGATGATACAGGGAGTTGAACTGGCGAGATGAAGGCCTGTTTGGGAGGTAAGGAATACAATAATGAGCAGGGCAATCAGGCCAAACTGGAACTCGGCAATGGAAGTGTCGGGGTCGGTTTTGAGGCGAGCGGCACGCTGGCCCAGCCACCAGAGACCAATACCTGCCAGGAGTATCAAAAGTTCTGGTTCGATGGAATAAAGTATCTGTGACAGGGAGTGGAGAGAGGCTGCCAACCAGGCGGAGCCCAGAAGGGGAAAATCGCCATATAGCTGAAACTTTATCAGCAGCAAGATGCTCGCAATGCAGATTAACCCGTTGGCAAGGTAGGTATAGGATTTGTGCCATCTTAGCTGCAATAGCAATTTATTAAAAACAAAAGCTAGCAAATAGGGAAATAAAAGCCAGGAAGTTGCCAGACAGCCAGCGACTATTTTCTCGTTTAGCAGGCATAAAAGAGCGTATAGCCAGGAGCCTTCTATTCCTAAAATGGCGAGGTGGGAGATATTCCTGCGCCAGAAAGCACTTATGCTATCACCTCCGCTCCATTGTTATCGTGCTTTATGTTATACCAGGTGACGGAACGGTTGCTGTCATCGTTTTGACTGGGGCCGATTTGCAGGACTATCGTTTTATATCCTGCTCTTTTCAATGTGGCGAAGAGTTCCTGCAAAAATTCCGGGGGCCTGGAGATTATGAAAATGATTGTCGTTCCCCATGGCAGGGCAGGACGTTCGTCATGCAGAAAAGTCTCGAAAGAACTGCTGATGAGCGAGGTTGTTTTTGCCAGTGCTTCCAGTATTCTGACTAATTGACCGTTACTGCTCCCGGGAGGGATTTTAATCGGCTTGCCGGTGTCGGCGAGGCAGGTGTTGGTGAATAGCCCGAAGGGACAGTGCTGTTGCGCCGCGTGGCTGGCGAGCGATGCGGTGGCACTGATGCCTAACTCCAGGTCTTCCTCATTACAAAGTTCGCCGTCTTGAAAACTGTCAATGGCCAGAAATAGCGCGATTTTCAAACTGGTAGTCGGTTCAAATACTTTGATTGCCAGGTTTTGGCGGCGGGCGCTTGCCTTCCAGTGAATTTGTCTAAAACTGTCACGTGGGGTGTAATCGCGTACTCCAATGGTCTGATGGGGGTCTTCAAAGATGCGTCGTTCAGCCCTGGTTTCGCCCAGAGGGGAGAGTAACGGAATTCCCAATTGAGCAAGCGTGAAAATCCTGGGATAAACGATAATATTTTCTGTCACAAATTGGGAGGTGGAACGTGGGTAGAGACCGAAGATATCACCGGAGGTGACTACAGGCGGCTTCAGTGGATAGTATCCTCGCCTATCGCATCGTAGCTGGTGTCGCCAGTTTATGCTGGAATACCAGGAAAGCGGTGTCGTGTGGCTCATGTAGTTGTGCTGAAAAGTGCTTTTTGCTGAAGAGGGAGAGCAATCATCAAGGGATAACCCGTTCGGTACAGGGGTATCAACCTGTATCCAGGGAAGGGGTAATGGCTTGCGGTTAACAAGACGCAGTTTTAACTCGACGCTTTCCCCGGGGAAAACGCGGTGTTCTCCGAGGAGTAACTGGCAACTCAGCGCTTTCAGGGAAAGATGGCTCCACAGCCTGGCAAACCCTATGGCGGATAGGGTCAAGCTGGAGAGGAGGACTAATAGCACCTGCCCATGTCTGGCGGACAGGAAGAGAATTATGAACAGCATTATCGCCCCGAGTTTTCCTAGCAGACAACCTGTTGGCTGGGGAAAAAGAGGTGATTTTTCAGGAGTAGTGTTTAACGTTTCGGATGAAGGCATCTTTTTGTAAAGTGAAAGCCCGTAAATTGTAACACGCAGACGCCTGACGGAGATAGGTGTTGCTGTCCAGTGAAAATGTCACCTTAATTGTTCAGTGAATTTGTCACCCCCTATTGATATGTGTACCCTAAAAGGTCTGCGCCAGGGATGGTCCGGGCCGGGCTTGGTATGATGATGAGGCTTTGACTGTAAGGTCT